>DUZI01000043.1 GCA_013349595.1 Nitrospirota bacterium | reverse complement strand
TGTTGAGTAATGCATGCCAAGGTGTTCTGCGATTTCATTCTGACTATAGCCATATTGCTTGACCGCCTTTTCTGTTTGTCTTCCCTTATCTCATCTGTAAATAACTCTGCAAGCTCAGGCCTGTTTATATATCGCTGGCTTTTCGGTATCTCCTTTATTTCCTCATGCTTCCTGACATGATCTGTAAATTTTTCAACAAAGTCTTCTTTGCCAAGTATAATCTGTCCTTTAACTGATTTCCATATCTTCCTTTCCCCAATGCCCGCCTTTACGAATTCATGATATTTCTTGACGGCAATTCCTCTTTTTGTTGAAAATTGTCCAAGCGCCCAGTCAATGCTCAGGCAGGGATGGGGTTTTTCAAAACCTGCAGTCCCTCGATAACTGCTCCATCTCCATTCTCTGGGAACTCTGGTTGTCTTAGCCCTCACAGGGTTCAGTACCACATATTGGCAAGTCTCAAGCAGGTGGCTTTCTTTGCTGATAAGTATTGCTTTATATCTGCCTTGAAATACATGTCCAACCCTGTTATGTCTTTTGTTTAATGACTGGGTATAAACACCGTTTAATTGCCTCATGCCTTTTGAAAGGTTTCCATCAGGCGTTTCTATAACCAGATGGTAATGATTGTTCATAAGGCAGTAGGCATGACAGAGCCAATTATATTTTTCATTAACTTTTTTAAGCGTATTTAGGAAAAGTAAGCGGTCTTCATCATCTTTAAAAATGTTTTTCCCCTCATTTCCTCTGGAGGTTACATGATATATCGCACCGTCATACTCTATCCTTAGTGGTCTTGCCATGAAGAAAACTTATTACAATTAAACCAGAAATGTCAATATTAAAGACCTGACCCCATGCGCTCCCATTATTGTCTATTACCAAGGTAATCTCTAGGTTTGCCTGCACCCTTTGGTGGTCCTACAAGTCCTTCTCTCTCAAAGGCTTCCATGATGCTTGCGGCTTTGTTATATCCAATCTTAAGCCTTCTTTGTATCCCTGAAATGGAAATCTCACCTACTGATTCTGCATATTCCTTTGCCTTGCGATAATAATCATCTCCTTGCTCTAAGTTTTGTTGTTCTTTATCTTCAATAGCCTGTATAGCCATCTGTTCAAACTTTGTATAATCAGGGCTTGCCTGTGCCTTTATAAACTCAGTTACTGCCTTTACCTCAGATTCACTCACATAGGCGCCATGAACCCTAATAATCTTTATCCCTGGCAACATAAAAAGCATATCACCCTTACCGAGTAATTGCTCTGCACCTTGAGAATCAAGTATTGTCCTTGAGTCAATCTTGGTGGTTACTTGGAAGGAAATCCTTGCAGGGAAATTTGCCTTTATCAAGCCTGTGATGACATCAACAGAAGGTCTCTGCGTGGCAAGTATGAGATGTATCCCTGCTGCCCTTGCCATTTGAGCAAGTCTCGTGATGGAATTTTCAACCTCCTTAGGAGCTGTGAACATAAGGTCTGCAAGTTCATCAATAAAGACAACAATGTAGGGAAGTCTTTCATCAGGTTCACAGACGCGATTAAAGGTGTCAATACTGCGGGCACCTTTTTCTGAGAGGATTTTATACCTTTTTTCCATTTCGTAAACAATCTTTTTAAGTGCTTCAGAGGCATCTTTTGGACTTGTTATTACTGGTGAAATTAGATGAGGGATGTCGCCATAAAGAGAAAGTTCAAGTAGTTTAGGGTCTATCATCAACATCTTTATTTGGTCAGGTCTTGCCTTATACAGGAGGCTTAAAATCATTGTATTCATAAATACACTCTTTCCTGAACCAGTAGTCCCTGCTACAAGTAGATGTGGCATCCTTGATAAGTCTGTAACTACAGGCATACCTGATATGTCTTTGCCAAGTGCTAAGGTCAATAGGGATAGGCTTTTTTGAAAAGAATCAGAGGAGATTATCTCCTTAAGGCTCAAGGTGGCTCTTACTTTATTGGGTACTTCAATACCGATTGCAGCTTTGCCTGAGATTGGATAAACCCTTACACTTTGAGCCCTTAATGCAAGGGCAAGGTCATCGGCAAGAGAGACAATTTTATTTATTTTTATACCCGGTGCAGGTTCGTATTCAAACATTGTAACAACAGGCCCAGGATTAGCTTGTCGTATTTTACCGCTTACACCAAAGTCAGAGAGTTTCTTCTCTAATCCTGATACTGCAGATTGAATATCCTGTCTTGATGGTGTCTCAGTTTCTTCAGAATTATTGAGCAAATCAAGAGGGGGAAGTTGGTATTGTCCAGTTGTTCTGGTATCTATCAATTCCTTGTTGGGTATTTGATATAATTCTTCTTTGCTTTCTATGGTAAACTTGAAATCTTGTATTTGTATTGGCACTAGGTCATCTTTTTCATCAGTATCTTTTATAGTAGCGGCTTGTGTCTCTATCTTATTGTCTGAAAGAGGCTCTTCTTGATTATTCACAGGCAAACCATCTTTTACTATTTTATCCTCTGCCTTGACAGGTTGATTCTTTTTCAAATCCCTCAAAAATAATATGGGAGATACGGGGCTTAATAATAACAAAGAGATTAGAAATATCCCGATAGCCAATATGTATGAACCCATTTTTGATATAAGACTAAGTGAAGTTTCTGATATAAGGTAACCAAATAAACCACCGCTAATTAAAATATTGAAAAAGGGTGTCCTTGAAAGGAGTTCTGCAATAAAAGAAAGGGAGATGATTAGCAAAAAAGCACCAATTCGATAAAACCAATTTCTCCCTAATCCTGCAACCCTTCTGATACCGTAAATTAATAAGATTAAAGGAACTACATAAGAAGAAATGCCAATAAAAGAATGGAATAAATCAGCAACAAATGAACCGACTATTCCGCCATAGTTGTTGATGCTGTAATTTGAATATACAAAGAAAGATTTGTCCCAACGGTCGTAGCTAAAGATAGAGATTGCAAGAAAAATACTAAGGACTATAGCAATTATTCCTTTGATTTCAAAGAATAACCTATGCCTTCTTGTTTCTTTTATGGCAATAATATCAACTTTTTTCAAAGGATTAATTGTTTTGTAACCCCTTACCTTTTGCAAACAAAGTAAGGGGCTATATTTTTATCCCTCTACAATAGACCTTTCTTCCCACATAAACCAATTACCTGAATCTTTCAGGAAGTGATAGGTGTTTGAAAAGATTTTATGATGTTCAATCTCTTCTTTGGCAAGCATTTTGAAAAGTTCTTTTTCAGTATCTTTTTCCAAAAGTGATATGTTTTTTTCGTAAAACTCCCTGCCTTCTTTCTCCATCTCCATTGCTATCTTAAATGCTTCTAACTCGTCATCAGATGCAGATATCCTATCCATCATCTCATCTTTTTTAGCCTCAAAGACAGTTTTGATATTTTTTAGTGGACTTACATCTTGTATTTTAATATCAAGCCCTTTCAATATATCTGTTAACATCTGAAGGTGTCTCTTTTCGTCTTCTACAATAGTTAATAAGATAGCCTTTCCTCCATGATGCTTTGTCTTTTCAGCTGCCTCACGATAAAATTTAATTGCATCTGTCTCCATCTTTATGGCTGTTTCAATGGCATTCATTATGGTAATCTCTTAGATTTTATCAAACATATCTTTTGCAGCTCCGCAGACAGGACAACACCAATCATCGGGTAGGTTCTCATAAGATGTCCCAGCCTTTACACCATTGTCAGGGTCTCCATATGCAGGATCATAAACATAACCACACACACTACACTTATACTTGTCCATAATTCACTCCTCCTAATTTTTGATTTAATGTTATATAATTTAAACGATTCTAATGCTGGTTGTCCATTGTTGAAGTTTCTTTCAGAGAGTTTTCAAGTTTCACCTTCGATACCCTTTGACCTACCATTTCAACAACTTTAAGAGATTTGTCATTTAGTTCAATTATATCACCCGTCTTTGGTATGCTCTGAAGGTGGGTTACTATAAACCCTCCAAGAGTATCATATTCATCTGAAGTGGGGATGTCTATGCCATAATCTTCATTTAGGTCGCTAACATTTATAGAGGCGTCAATTATATACGAACCATCATTTAGTGATATAACAGGGCTTTCTGTATCATATTCATCTCTTATCTCACCGACAATCTCTTCAATAAGGTCTTCAAGGGTTACTATACCTGATACCCCACCATATTCATCAATAACTATTGCCATGTGCATCCTCTTTTTTTGCATCTCTCTTAAGAGATTACTTATCTTCATTGTCTCGGGAATAAAATAGGGAGACTTTAGCATCCTGTGAATAGCTATGTTTGAACCTGCAGAATATAGATGATAGAAGTCTTTTGCATAGAGTATTCCCCTAATATCGTTCATGTCTTTGCCAATGACAGGATAACGAGAGAATTTTTCTTCGGCGATGATTTTCCTTATCTCTTCATAGGGCATATTAATGTTGATTATAACCATCTGTGTATTAGGCACCATTACTTCTTTGACTGATGTGTCAGCAAACTCAAAGACGCTGTGTATGAGTTCCTTTTCACCCTTTTCAAAAACACCTTGTTCACCACCTTCTTCTAAGAGTAATTTGACCTCTTCTTCGGATATATAACCTCTATTGGAAAAGGTTTTTTTGCCAAAGGGTTTGAGTATGAAGTTTGTAGTAGATGTAAGTATTATAATAAAGACATTCGCAAACCTTGAAAATCTCTCAATGGTTGGCGCAACAAAGAGACCTATTTGTTCTGGGTTTGATAGGGCTATTGATTTTGGTATTAGTTCGCCAAAGACGAGGGAAAAATAGGTGATTATACAAACCACAATCCCTATTGCAATACCCTCACTCGCATGGGTTATGATTGGTAAAGGTATTTGATTTATTATAGGTTTTAATACTTCTACTGCAATCACGCCACCAATGGCAGAGGCTATTGCCCCTGCCATTGTTACACCTATCTGGATTGTAGCAAGAAATCTCTCAGAATCTTCTCTTAATTTATTTAATATTTTTGCATTGTTTTTTCCTTCATCAATGAGTTGTTTAATCCTTGTCCTTCTCATAGTAACAACTGCTATCTCGGCAGCAGCAAAGAAACCATTGATGAGTATGAAGAAGCTTATTAATAAAATATCAAACAACATATATGAAAGCGTTGCGTAAATAATAAAGATTAATTATTTTTCGGTCACTTTCCATTTTTGAGTTAAGATTATATCATAGGTCTTTAAAGGAGTTCACTGTTTACATTTTTTATGCAAACAGTGAACTTTACTTTAATTTAAGGATTTACTGTAAGGATTTTTCTAACGATTTCAGGATAGTTTGCAATGAATATCAATTCATCATCTGTGAGAGGTTTTTGGGTATGAAGATTTGCAAATTGCACAAGCTCAAGTATGCTTCTTGCTTCTCCGTCATCGTGAAACTCAATACCAAGTTTGCTATAAACATGCCTAAAACCTTTGATACCACCATAAGCCCCAGTGGTAATGACCCTTCCAGTTTCAAGTAAGTCAGGGTCACCCCTGCCTACATCTTCGGGGTCATAAAGTTCATAATTTCTCCTATCCTTTAAAGCCCCATCTGCATGAATACCTGATTCGTGGGCAAAAGCATTGGCTCCTACACCTGGTTGCTTAATAGGTATGGGGATACCAAAGGCATATGAGGCATATCTTGCAATCTTCCAAGCCATCTTGAGATTTACATGGGGATCAAGTGGAACTTTATTTTTTAAACCAAGAGAAAATTTCAGTGCAAGTATTGTTGACACAAGGTCACAATTACCTGCCCGCTCACCAGTCCCGTTGATTGTTACATTGATATATGAATCAACCCCTGCATCAATACATGCCTGTGCACCTCCAACAGAGACAGCCTCAGCCATTCCAAGGTCATTATGACAGTGCATCTCTATGGGAAACTTTGTTGCATAGGCAATTGCCTTAATCCTCTCATAAATTGTAATAGGGTCATCTGCCCCAAGGGTATCACAATATCTAAATCTATCTGCACCTGCCTCCTTACCTGCAAGTATGTATTCAATTAATTTATCAAGCTCTGTCCTTGAGGCATCTTCTGCATTGATACCTACTGTCTCTACACCAAGTTCTTTGGCAAGGCTGATAGCCTCTTTGATTGTATTTAGTATCTCCTTCCAAGTTTTTTTACCTTGAAATTTACCCTGTAGCATAATCTCAGAGGTTGACATAGAAAGATTAAGGTGTTTTAGCTCTGGGCAATTTTGAAGACTTAGCTTTACATCATCAACTACAGCCCTGCACCAACCCTCAATGTGCAAACGCTTGATCACACCCATCTTTGCAAGTTCTACGTTAGCATTAAGATAATTTATCTCATGCTTCAAAGTAGGAAACCCTGCCTCGCTTTGATATATACCCATCTGGTCAAGATAAAGGTTAATCATAGTTTTTGAAAACTTTGGTAGTAGTATCCTTGATGTTTGGACACCATCTCTATTTGTAACATCAATCAAATAAACTGTATTATTCACTCTCATCCTCCTTGTTTTTTCTTTGTTATTTCCCTTGCAATTGCAACTTTGCCTGTCCTGACAAACTCCTTTATCCCCATTGGTTTCATTAGTTCAATAAAGGCTTCAATCTTTTTCTCATCTCCAGTAATCTCTATGGTATAGGTAGTTTGACTTGAGTCGATAATCCTTCCTCTAAATATTTCAGCAATCCTCAAGGTCTCTGCCTTTAGTTCTTGCTTTGGTGATACCTTTATCAATATCATCTCCCTTTCTACATGGTCAAGTTCTGTAAGATCGGTTACCTTAATTATATCAATCAACTTGTTAAGTTGTTTAGTTATCTGCTCAATAATCCAGTCATCTCCAGTGGTAACAATAGTCATGATTGATATCTGAGGATCTATTGTTTCACCAACAGATATGCTTTCGATGTTATACCCCCTACCACTGAAAAGACCTGCAACCCTTGATAGGACGCCAAATTTATTTTCTACTAAAACTGATATGGTATGTCTCACTGTGAGCCTCCGTTATATATTTTATAAAGGCTATTTAACAGCCTTGAGTTTCTTTTCTTCTTTCTTTTCCTTCTCTTCAAAAAGCATATTGTCAATTGTTGCACCAGCAGGGACCATAGGATAAACCTTTTCCTTCCAATCTACTACAAAATCAATTAGAACAGGCTGTTTTACCTTAAAGGCTTCTTTTAAAACCTCATCTACTTCAGATGGCTTCACAGCTCTCAACCCAACTGCGTTATAAGCCTTTGCAAGTTCAACAAAGTCGGGAACCACATCAAGGTTAGTGTGAGAATATCTTTCATTGAAGAATAACTCTTGCCACTGTCTAACCATACCAAGATAGCGATTGTTTAAAATTGCAACCTTTACAGGTAGTTTGTATATTACTGCAGTTGCCAACTCTTGAATATTCATCTGAATACTACCATCCCCAGCAATGTCTATCACAAGCTTGTTAGGATGAGCAATTTGTGCACCAATCGCCGCAGGGAAGCCATATCCCATTGTGCCAAGACCACCAGAAGTAAGCCATTTCCTTGGCTTATCATGTTTAAAAAACTGTGCAGCCCACATCTGATTTTGTCCTACCTCTGTAGTGATTATTGCATCACCCTTTGTGAGTTCGTATATCCGTTCGACTACATATTGAGGTTTAATAATCTCTTTGTCAAATGTGTATGTTAAAGGTCTTTCTTTTTTCCATTCTTCAATCTGTTTAAGCCAAGACTTTCTTATCTCATCCCATTGTTCAAATTTGCCTTCCTTTAAAACCTTGTTTAATTGAACAAGCACTTTTTTCACATCTCCAACAATGGGTACATCAACAGCAACATTCTTCCTGATTGATGTAGGATCTATGTCAATATGGATTATCTTTGCATGAGGGGCAAAACCCTCAATCTTACCTGTTACTCTATCATCAAAACGCATCCCAATGGCGATAAGAAGGTCAGAATTTTGAATACTCTTATTCGCATAATAAGTTCCATGCATCCCCGGCATGCCTAATGACAGTGGATTAGAACCTGGAAAACTACCAAGTCCCATTAAGGTCATAGTTACAGGTATGTTGGTTATCTCTGCCAATTCCTTTAACTCTTCAGAGGCACCTGAACTGATACAACCACCACCAGCAATAATAACTGGTTTTTTTGACTTGGCAATCTCATGGGCTGCCTTTTCAATCATCCACTTGTTACCTTCATAAGTGGGATTGTAACTTCTGATCTGAATCTTGTCTGGATAATGAAAATCAGCCTTGCTTGATGTTACATCCTTTGGCAAATCAATCAATACTGGACCTGGCCTTCCAGCTGTAGCAATATAAAACCCTTCTTTTATTGCCAAAGCAAGGTCTTCAACATTTTTTACAAGGATGTTGTATTTTGTGCAAGGTCTTGTGATACCAACAATATCAGCCTCTTGAAAGGCATCATTACCTATCAGAGAAGTAGGTACTTGTCCTGAAAATACAACTAAAGGTATTGAATCCATATAGGCAGTTGCTATTCCTGTGACAGTATTTGTTGCACCTGGGCCAGATGTTACAAGAGCAACTCCGGGCTTACCAGTTGACCTCGCATATCCATCTGCTGCATGGACTGCACCTTGTTCATGACGAGTGAGAAAAAGCTTTAAATCCTTTTCATCATGCAGGAGGTCAAAGATATTGAGAATAACACCGCCAGGGTAACCAAAGATTACCTTGACATTTTCTTTTTTAAGACATTGGATAAGTATTTCAGCTCCAGTTAATTTCATGTTTTTACCTCATTAGTGATAATATTTGAAGTTGGTATAATATCATAAAGGTTAAATTTTTACCATTTTGAGCAATTTATCTCCAAAATAGCGATAGGAAGGGCTATTTTTAATTTTGCAGAGATCCATCGATAAGGATAAGTCTTTTTCGTTCAGGAGCGATGTTTTGACAGTTCTAATGCTCCTTTCGCTGCCAGCCGCAAAACTTAACTACCACCCCAAAAAGTCTTGCGACTTTTTGGAGACCCCTTTTTTTCGGGTTCAAACACTTGCGGCTGTTTAACGGTCCAGTCGCAAAGAACTGCTGCCAAAACATCGCTATTTACTTCAGAGCCCCATCCTTATCGCTGTATTTGGGTTTTGCTTTATTCTTTATATGCAATACCTTTTGCTAAAGCTTCTCAAAAGGTGTCGTATAAAAATTCCCCACCAACCCTTCCTATATTAAGTCCTCAGTTTTATTGCTGATTTTGGGGGTTTATTGCCATCAAAAAAAGTTGCCTTTTATGTTTAAATATTTATGGATTTTAATTCTACTTAATTATCTGAGTTTACAATAACTATTTTTTTCACAATTTTTATCTTTTTTAAAGATATTATTTGACATGGATTACATTATTATGATAGATTCATCAATGTCAGTTCCAAAAGAACAACCATATAATCATTCAGAAGAACAACAACTAAGAGATAAATTATTCTTACTTATTCAGGAATTAGAAAAATTAAGAGAAATAGCAGAAGAAAAACTTTATCAATTAGAGTCGAATATTGAAGTCAAAATATCTGACTTAGAAAATAAGCTTTTAATTCTTGAAGAAAGACTCACTATAATTAATTTGGTAATTTTATCTTTAGAGCCCTCAAAAAGGGTTAATTGAATGCGGGTGTAGCTCAGCTGGTAGAGCACAACCTTGCCAAGGTTGGGGTCGCGGGTTCGAATCCCGTCGCCCGCTTTATGAGTTATATCGATAAGTGACTGTAATTTAACTATTAATTAGCTTGCCTTTATAATAAAGCCCTTTATTTGGACGATATAAAATAATCTACCTTATAACCTAAGGGCGTTTTTTAGTATTTATCAATAATTCCCATTTTAACGTTCCAAAATCAGCGATAGAACTAAAAGGCTTAGTAAAAACAGCAAGTAAGATAGGAAGGGCTGGTGAAGGATTTTTATACGACACCTTGTAAAAAAAAGTTCCTAGGGGGGCT
>DUZI01000042.1 GCA_013349595.1 Nitrospirota bacterium | reverse complement strand
TAATACCAAGGAACATAATACTCGCAGAGTCTCCAAGTTATGGTAAACCAGCAGTCATTTACGCTCCTAACGCACCCGGCACACAGGCTTATATTGCCCTTGCCAAAGAGGTCTTAAATGACAACAGTCTTCTTTTTTAATTAAATTTTTATGGTAAACAAGGTAATTTATGACCACATTGTATTTTTGTTAAGTATAATCTTACTAAATTCTTATGGAGTTTTCTTTGCTTTTCTATTTTACTTAATAATCATACTTATATTTATCTACAGAATTAATAACCATTAACACCGTCGAATTTTATTTTCTTCTTTAAATTGCACATGACTGGGTCAACACTAAAACTTTAGACATCCTCTAACAATCTATAAAAACATATAAAGGAGAAGGTCAGATGACAACTGAGCAAAAAATTATTAAGAACAAGCTTGGATTATTGGAGTTGTCAAGGCTTATTGACAATTTATTTGAGGCTTAAAAAGGGTATTTGAGTATTTTCGGGACATTGTTTACCTGTTTAAGGAACTTTATGAGATTGGTAGAAAATTAGTCCTTCACGAGGTAAGCAGTAAAAAAAGCAAGTATAAAAGACGGGGTATTGTTGGAAATTGAGGAGGCAGTTTGCGTAATGGTAAGTGATAAGCCTGCTTACGGACAGGTTAGGGTATTCAGCAGACATTTGTAGATACATACAGGTAAAGTATCAGTTGTGAAACTTTATGACAGGAAGAATGCGCTTGTATCGACTAAAATGTTGAATGACCTTGTTATTTGATCGACCATCTGAAAGGTTTATGTGTATTACGGGATATTTAATTTCCCATTCCCATTTATCATAAATATAACCCTTTGAATAGTTCTTTATTGTCTTCAAAGGCTTCTTTAAATGTGTCAACAAATAAGGATTTCCCAAAATCGGCGATAGAACTAAAAAGCTTAATAAAATCAGCAAGTAAGATAGGAAGGGAATTTTTATACGACACCTTATAAAAAAAGTTCCTAGGGTTTTGTCATAAGGCATTGTCTTAAATGTATAAATCAAAATTATAAATAAAATTTGTCAATTATAAAAAGCCAGAAACAGCCCTTCCTATCGTTATTTTTGGATAGCCATTGTTGATAATTTCTTTAATGGTGCTGATTCCAATGGAGGGCTTCATTTTCATGCAGTATTGAAATATGCTTTGTAGAATTTGTAATTTGGGTTTATTAAAAACAGAGTACAAATGGCGGTGCAGGGATTTGAACCCCGGACACTGCGGATATGAGCCGCATGCTCTAACCGACTGAGCTACACCGCCTTTAAAAAGGGACGTTAATTATATCAAAGTGAGATAATATTAAGCAAAGTTGACTTAAACCAAATAGGGTAGTAACATCTTTATATTTTTCTCTTGTGTCTCATCAACATAGGCTGGATTTCTGAGCTGTCTTCCCCGTTTAGCATTTTTAGAGGTCAATAGGTGTCTTCTGTAAGCTTTATTTCTTTTAATCTTACCAGTACCAGTCACCTTAAATCTCTTTGCTGCACCCCGATGAGTCTTAATCTTAGGCATTTATTGGCTCCTTTCAATTTATGATTATTTGCTACTTGGTACTATTACCATAGTTATTTGATTTCCCTCAAGCTTTGGCTGATGTTCTACAAGAAACTTCCCCTCCATCAGTTCAATTATCTTTGTAAACACCTTCATTCCCATATCCGGCCTTACGACTTCTCTGCCTTTAAAAAACATCGTAACCTTTGCCTTGTCACCATCATCAAGGAATCGCCTAATGTTTTTAACCTTTAATTGCAAGTCATGGTCAGTAATCTGAGGTCTTATCTTTATTTCCTTAATATCCGATGTCTTTTTTGAAGACTGTTTCTTACTCATCTGATATTTATACTTTCCAAAGTCCATAATCTTACAAACAGGTGGGGTTGTGTTTGATGCTACCTCTACGAGGTCATAGCCCCTTTCCTTTGCCATATTTATGGCTTCTCTTATGGGAATTAAGCCTAATTGTTTGCCATTTTCATCAATTAGACGAACTTCCTTTGCCTTAATACCTTCATTTGCCTTGATATCCCTGTTTATACTCCCACCTCCTTGTTTTTTTTATTCTTTGTTGATTATTTGTTTAGTTAATAGATTAGCAAAGTCCTCTACGGTCATAGGTGGCATGTTATTGCCATTTCTGATACGAATTGTTATGACCTTGTCATTAGCTTCTTTTTCACCAATAATTACGAGATAGGGTATCTTCCTTAGTGTTGCCTCTCTAATCTTAAAGCCTATCTTTTCATTTTCATTATTGAGTTCTATACGGATATTCTTTTGTTTTAAGTGATTAGTAATTTCCATAGCAAAGTCATTGACCTTTTCTGATATAGTTAGGACTATTGCCTGAACTGGTGAGAGCCAAAGCGGGAAGGCACCTGCATAATGTTCTGTTAATACACCAAAAAATCTCTCAAGGGAACCCATCAAAGCCCTGTGTATCATTATAGGTCTGTGAGATTTGCCATCAGAACCTCTATAGGTAATATCAAATCTCTCGGGGAGATTGAAATCTACTTGGATGGTGCTACACTGCCAAGATCTATTGAGGGAGTCTTTGATTTTAATATCAATCTTTGGGCCGTAAAATACGCCTTCACCTTGGTCAATTTCGTATTGTAATCCCTTTAAATCAAGTGCCTTGCTGAGCGCAGAAGTTGCCTTTTGCCAATTTTCAAGGGAGCCAACATACTTTTCAGGTCTCGTTGATAAATAAATGTTGTAAGAAGAAAACCCAAAGGTCTTGAGTATAAATATTGTAAAGTCAAGGATTTTTAGTATCTCCTGTTCAAGTTGGTCTTCTCTGCAAAAGATGTGGGCATCATCTTGTGTAAATCCCCTTACCCTCATCAACCCGTGAAGCACACCTGACCTTTCATAACGATAGACTGTACCGAGTTCTGCATATCTGATGGGGAGTTGTCTGTAGCTCTTAAGTGAACTTTTGTAAATTGATATATGAAACGGACAGTTCATAGGCTTTATCTCATAACTGATATCATCAATATCCATTGGTGAATACATGTTGTCTTTGTAAAAATCAAGGTGACCGCTTGTTTGCCACAAGTTAAGCCTTGCTATGTGGGGGGTGTAAAGTATTTGATAATCTGCCTTGATATGTTCTTCACGCCAGAAATCCTCAATTGTTTTTCTAATAATAGCACCTGCTGGATGCCAAAGAATAAGCCCTGGACCAATATCATCATTGATACTGAAAAGGTCTAATTCTTTTGCTATTTTTCTGTGGTCACGCCTTTTGACCTCTTCAAGATAATCAAGGTATGCCTTTAACTCTTCTTTTGTAAAAAAGGCAGTCCCATAGATACGCTGTAACATCTTGTTTTTTTCATCACCACGCCAATAGGCACCTGCAATGCTTAAAAGTTTAAAAGCCTTTATCCTTCCCGTCTTTGATATGTGCGGACCTCTGCACAGGTCAATAAAACCATTCTCATCATAAATAGTCACTTCATCATCATTTATCTCTTGTAACAATTCAACCTTATAAGGTTCTTGTCTTGCTTTAAAAAACTCAATGGCATCTTTTCGTCTTAACTTCTTTTTTACAAAAGGTGAATTTGACTTTATTATCTCAGTCATCTTTTTCTCTATTTGAACCAAGTCCTCAGGTGATAGGGTATGAGACATGTCAATATCATAGTAAAAACCTTCATCGGTTGATGGTCCAATGGCAAAATTTGCGTCTTTATATAACTCCTTTACCGCATGGGCGAGTATATGGGAGGCACTATGGCGGTAGATATGGAGGGCCTCTTTTGAATTAATAGTTATAAACTCTACTGGAACTTCAGGATTTATCTCTGTTATTTCGGATAGGTCTTTTAGTTGTCCATCAACCTTTATTGCTATTACTTCTGGAGAATTAATCAGCCTTTGAAAGTCTTGCGGTGATAATCCTTTGACTGCACCTTCTTGAATAATATTGATATTTGCCTCCTGATAATATAAAAATATTGACAAATATTCTACCTATGAGATTATATTTTTTCAATGCCTATCGTTAACCCTTAAAATAACGATAGGAAGGGCTGTTTCAGGATTTTTATAATCGACAGATTTTATTTATAATTTTGATTTATACATTTAAAACAATGCCTTATGACAAAGCCCAAGGAACTTTTTTTTATAAGGTGTCGTATAAAAATTCCCTTCCTATCTTACTTGCTGATTTTATTAAGCTTTTTAGTTCTATCGCCGATTTTGGGGTTAATAGGTGGTGATTAGGGTGTCGTAGCCTTCTTGGGCAAGCTGTCTTGCTAAGGACTTAATCTCCTTAGGGTCTCTAAATGAACCCAATCTTACCCTATAGTATTTCACACCCTTGATGATTACCTCAGTTATATAGACATCTTTATATTTAAAATCAAGTCCTGCTTTAAGCCTGAGGGCATTTGATTCTTCTCTAAAAGAGCCAATCTGGATGGTCATAATGCCTGTGGTAATCTGTCCTGTTACCGTCTTTACATAACTATTATCCCTACCAAATACCTCTATATCAACAGGGGCAACACCCATACCAAGTATTTCAATTTCCCTTGCTGAACCATAAGATAGATCTAAATCTCTACCTTGTATGAAAGGACCTCTATCGTTTATAGTGCATTGAACAGTCTTTTGATTTCTTGGATTTGTTACATAAAGCATTGTCCCAAAGGGAAATTCTCTATGGGCACAAGTCATGGCATACATATTAAAAGCCTCACCTGAAGCAGTGGGCTTTCCATGAAAATCTTTACCATACCAAGAGGCAATTACCCTTTGCTTTTTTCCCTCAATCCTCTCAAAATCTGGTATCTTTCTATCATCAACAGGTGGGGGTTGATAGGGAGGGGGCTTTTTTATTGGTGCACAGGATGTAAGAACAATAATAGATGATAAAATAATGAGTAAGATATGTCCCATCTAAGTATAATCACCTTTTAGTTGACCACAGGCAGCAGAAATGTCAGATCCTCTACTTTTTCTTATAAATACACTATATCCCCTGTCGGTCAATGTTTTCTGAAACTTTAATACATCTACCTCATCAGGTCTTTGAAAGATAGACTCTTTATATGGATTAAAGGGGATGAGATTTATTTTACAGGGAATAGCTTTTATAAGTGAAATTAGTCCTATGGCATCCCTTTCATGGTCATTTATGCCTTTAATCAAAACATATTCAAGGGTTATCCGCCTGCCTCTTTTGAGGGGATATTTTCTAAGTGCTCTTACGAGTTCCTCAAGGGGGTATTTTTTATTAATTGGCATAATAAAATCCCTTGTATCATTATCCCCTGCATTTATAGATACTGCAAGGTTTATTGGGGGTGCCATTTGCGGTAGGAGTAATAACTTGTCAATAATTCCTACTGTTGATAAGGTGACCCTTCGTGGTGATAATTTTAAATATTCAGTCATTAAATTTATTGCCTTTAAAACCTCATTTATGTTAGCAAGTGGTTCACCCATGCCCATAAGGACAATATTTGTTATTTTTCTTGAATTTCTCCTTAGTGCCAGTATCTGATCGACTATTTCATTTGCCTTAAGATTTCTCTTTAATCCCAATGAGCCTGTCTTACAAAATAGACAACCCATTGCACAACCTACTTGTGTAGATGCACAAAGGGTACTTCTATCTTCTTCAGGCATCAAAACCGCCTCAATGGTTTCGCCATCAAAGAGTTTAAAGAGAAATTTCTCAGTTCCATCAAGAGATACTTGAGACCTTAAAATCTCAATATTACTTATATAAGCCTCTCTGGCGATTGATTTCCTTAATTCCTTTGAAAATTCTGTAATTTCATCAATAGTAGAGGCATTTTTTTCATAAATCCAATGGTAAAGCTGTCTAACTCTGTAGAGAGGTATCTTTAAATTCTTAAAGAGTTCTTCTATTTCCAGTTTTGAGGCACTTTTAAGGTCTAACATAACTCTTTTACAACATATGTAGTTGATTATCCTTTGACCTTGACTCGCCTATGCTTGTCACATATATCGCAGGTTTATCAACCACAGGACACTTTGCCTCGCATATCCCACAACCAACGCATAATTCAGTATCTACATATGGTTGTTGGAGAATGATTTCTCTGCCGTCTTTGTCCTTGACCTTTAGTTCTTTAAAAAAAATAGCTTTTTTAGGTGTCGGGCAAACTTCTTCACAAACAATACAGGGTTTATCAAAGGCATAGGGAAGACACCTGCCCTTGTCAATCATGGCAAGACCTATTATTGTCTTTTCCTTTTCTTTTAGTGTTAATCTTTTGATGGCACTTGTAGGACATACTTGTCCGCAAAGGGTGCATCTGTATTCACAATAACCTAACTTAGGCACAAGCATAGGTGTCCAAATGCCTTCAATACCTGCCTCAAGCAAGGTGGGTTGAAGTCCATTGGTGATACACACCTTCATACATTCACCACATTTGACGCATCTGTCAAGAAAATCTTTCTCATTTCTTGCTCCTGGGGGTCTAATAAGATGGGGATTAAAATAATCTTTTTTGTAGACAGGAGATGTGTTAAGTATTGGTATTGATATCAAAGAAGAGGCAAAGGTGATTGCAATTCTTCTACGAGAGATGTCTGTTGCGTTAATTGTATTGATTTTGCTCAAGGATGGCTTGAAATTTACTGCATCTACTGGGCATAGGTCATCACAATTCCAACAATAATAACACTCTTGCTTAAGCCAAGTTTGTTCTCCTCCTGGATAAGCACCTGCAGGGCAAGACTTTTCGCATTTTCCGCAAGAGATACACCCCTCACTTACAGAGCGACTTATGATTGAATATCTCGATAAAAGACCAAGTAAGGCACCAAGTGGGCAGAGATAACGACACCAGAACCTCTTTTCATAAAGGTTTAAAAGTAACAGTGTTATAAAAAGTGAACTAATAAATACTCCTTGAACAAAATAGGGCTGATAAAATGACAAAATTGTCTTTTTTAGTAATCTGTCAAGGGTGATAGAGAATTCCATCAAAAAGCCCTTTTCTGTCTTGTAGATTAATTCCAATATACTATTAATTGCCTCATTTAATGCAGGATAAATACCTACTGAAAGAGACCTTATTAACAGTGATATGGGGTCAAAGATACCTGTAAATTGAATTGAAAAGACAGATAAGACTATAAGAAACAAGAGGATGTAATATTTTAATGGGTGCCAATTAATTGGTCTTTTAGTCTTTTTATTGAACAAACTTACAAGGTTATTCAACGCCCCAAAGGGACATAGCCATCCACAAAAAACCCTCCCAAATGTTATTGTTAAAAATACTGTAATCAGGGAGAGCAAAAAAGCAGTCTCAAGGCTCATTGACGATAAGACGGTGCTTAAAAAGATTAAGGGGTCAAAATCAAGAAATATCTTTACAGGATAACCAAGCTCGTCATGTCCCTTTGATTCAGTCTGTATAAATAAAAAGATAAAAAGACTTAATACAAAAGCTTGTGAAATAATCCTTGCCTTTCGGAGCATCAATTAGACTGTTACGATTGTGCTTTTTATGTAAAGTTCCCTTAATTGTTTGTAATCTACCTCTGAAGGGGCACCACTTAGGAGACATTGACCCTTTTGAGTTTTAGGGAAGGCAATTACATCTCTTATTGATTGAGCGCCAACCATAAGCATAACAATCCTGTCAAAACCAAGGGCAATACCACCATGAGGAGGTGCACCATAATTAAGTGCATCAATGAGAAAGCCAAACTTCTTTTCTGCCTCATCTTTATCAATTCTTAGTATCTCAAAGAGCCTTCTTTGTAATTCCCCACTATGGATACGAATGCTGCCTCCTCCGATCTCATAACCATTTAAGACAATATCATAAGACTTTGCCTTTAGGTTTTCTAAATCAGTGCTTTTACCTGTAAGATTTATTTGACCTGAAAGGATTTTATCTATATCTTTGTCTGAAGGTGATGTAAATGGATGATGCACTGCTTCAAATCTTGATTCTTCTTCGTTCCATTGCAGCAGTGGAAAGTCAGTAACCCAGAGGAACTTAAATTGATCCTTGATAAGATTGAGCCTCTTAGCTAATTCAATTCTTAATTTGCTTAAAATAGAATTTGCAACATCTTCTTTATCAGCAATAAAGAGCATCATATCACCCTCTTCTGCATTAAGCCTATCTGCTATTGACCTTAATATCTCATCAGGGAAGAATTTGACAATTGGTGAATCAAAGGAACCTTTTACCCTTATCCAACCTAAACCCTTTGCACCGTAGGATTGTGCCTCTTGAGTGAGTAAATCAATTTCTTTTCTTGACATTCCTGCCAATCCCTTTGCACTAAAACCTTTAACAACACCCCCTAACGAAAGGGCATCAAGGAATACCTTGAAAGAACTCTTTCCTGCTAAATCAGATAATACGGCTAACTCCATGCCAAATCTCATGTCTGGCTTATCTGTTCCAAAGCGATCCATTACCTCTTTATAACTCAATCTTGGGAAACCTTTATCAAGATTTAACCCGATGACATCTCTAAAAGTTGTAGTTAGCATCCCTTCAGTTAAATCAATGATGTCATCAATATCTACAAAGGACATCTCCAGGTCAACTTGTGTAAACTCTGGCTGGCGGTCTGCCCTTAAGTCTTCATCTCTAAAGCACCTTACAATTTGATAATACCTTTCAAGTCCAGAAATCATTAGTATTTGTTTAAATATTTGAGGTGATTGTGGTAAGGCATAAAAAGACCCTGGATTAAGCCTGCTTGGAACCAAAAAGTCTCTTGCACCTTCGGGAGTTGACTTTGTAAGCATAGGGGTTTCAATCTCAAGAAAATTTTTGCTGTTTAAATAATTTCTGATTGATGATGCTGTTTTATGTCTTATGATTAAATTCGTTTGTGTCTCAGGTCTTCTAAGGTCAAGGTATCTATATTTAAGTTTAAGAAATTCAGAGGTATCTACAGATTCTTCAACTTGAAACGGAAGGGCAATAGATTTGTTAAGAATTACAAGCTCATCTGCATAAATCTCAACCTCGCCTGTCTTTAGATTTATATTTTCAGTCCCTTCAGGTCTTTTCCGCACTATGCCTGAAATGGTAATGACATATTCAGATCTTAAATTGTGGGCTAATTTATGGACATCACCAGAGACATCGGGGCTAAAAACAATTTGTATAATGCCTGACCTGTCTCTTAAATCAATAAATATTAAACCACCATGATCCCTTCTTCTAAATACCCATCCAGAGAGCCTCATTTTTTTGCCTATATCTGAAATTGTTATCTCTCCACAATCCCTGTCTCTATACATTTATCCTCCGTTTTTAAAAAGATAAAATTTAAAATAGCACTAAATATAACACTTTTATGATTATTTATTAAACAAAATTTTTTATTTGACAAAAATATACCAATAAATCTAAAATTACCGTTCATTTTTTGCCGCCGTAGCTCAGCAGGCAGAGCAGCTGATTTGTAATCAGCGGGTCGGGGGTTCAATTCCCTTCGGCGGCTTTTAAGGAGAGGTTCCCAAGCGGCCAAAGGGGGCGGGCTGTAAACCCGCTGGTTCTCGCCTTCGGAGGTTCGAATCCTCCCCTCTCCATTTAAAAATCCTTTTTCATTGCGGGTGTAGCTCAGTAGGTAGAGCGTCAGCCTTCCAAGCTGAGGGTCGCGGGTTCGAATCCCGTCGCCCGCTTTGGTTGGATTTAGGATAGATTAAGTTAGGGATGAAATTCGTCAGATAAAGATTCTGATAAATCGCCCATGTAGCTCAGTCGGCAGAGCACATCCTTGGTAAGGATGAGGTCACCGGTTCAATCCCGGTCATGGGCTTTGAGTAACTGGCTAATAATATATAATTTTTTCTGAATCAAGGAGGACGAAATGGGAAAGGCAAAATTTGAGAGGACGAAGCCGCATGTAAATGTGGGGACGATAGGGCATGTAGATCATGGCAAGACGACATTGACGGCAGCGATAACGAAGGTATT
>DUZI01000041.1 GCA_013349595.1 Nitrospirota bacterium | reverse complement strand
AACGTATGGTTTGGTCCGCGTGCCCCAAAGCCTTCCCTTATATTGCTGAGCCTGCACTATTGGGATGCTATTAGAAACGATATCGTCATGCCTGTCATTGGTCATTTTTTCATATAACATAGAGAGCTTTGCTATTTAGTTCTTTAGCCTTTACACTGATATCTGATGACAAAGGACAAAGAAAAAAGTCTCTTTTTTTGTATCTGAGACAAGTCATTTAATAGTCTGCTACACTGCTCAGATATTTTATATCCTAACCCCTTTGGCAATATCAAATACAGACAGATTAACGTCCCCCAAAATCGGCGATAGAACTAAAAAGCTTAGTAAAATCAGCAAGCAAGATAGGAAGGGCTGGTGTGGAATTTTTATACGACACCTTATAAAAAAGTTCCTAAGGGGCTTTGTCGTAAGGCATTGCATTATAATGAATAAAGCAAAATAATAAAATTTGTCGATTATAAAAATCCTGAAACAGCCCTTCATATCGCTATTTTAAGGAACGTCCCAAAATACTTGACAAGCCCTTTTTAAAAGGTATATTTTTTAAATAACATAGATTAAAAAAGTAATCTTATAAAGGCAGAAATTTCTTCCCAAAATCAGCGATAGAACCGAGAACTTAATAAAATCAAGTATGAAGAGTTGGTGAGGAATTTTTATACGACACCTTATAATTTTGGAAACTTTAGCAAAAGGCATTACATTATAAAGGAATAAAATGAATTCGTCGATTATAAAAATTCCGAAACAGCCCTTCATATCGCTATTTTTGGGTTTCTTTATCAAATTTGACAAACTCAGATTATCAAAGAAGAATAGACTTTTTTAGTACTTTTTTATAAGTCTCAGGTTTTTAAATTTAACGGAGAGATAAAATTTTTTTTCATTTTTTAAACAACAATTAAAGTTAATAAAGTTATTCATAAATATGTTTCAACAAATAAATGTCAACTTATAAAAAAATATTCCTAATTGTCAACCCTGCTGCAGGTGGGAGCGAAAACAGGTCTCTCAGTTGTTTCAATACAATTTTAAAGAAGAGAGGATATGAGGTCATTATCAAAGAGACTAATTATAAAGGACATTGTGAAGAGATTTGTAAAGAGATTTCAAAGGATAAATCTTTCCAAAATAATACACTTATTATTGCATGTGGAGGTGATGGAACATATAACGAGGTTGCTAATGGTCTTGTTTATTCAAATATCCCTATGGCTGTTTTACCACTTGGAACAACCTCAGTGCTTGCAAGAGAGTTGTTTATACCATTAAAAATCGATGATGCTATTGAGACTATTTTGAATGGTAGAGTTATTTTCGCAAATCTTGGTTTAATAAAATTTTTAAAACAGACAAACTTGAAATCAAGATATTTTATACTAATGGCTGGTATTGGATATGATGCAGAGACAGTAAAAAATGTTGATTTAAGAAAAAAAAGAATATTTGGTAAATTTGCCTATATATCAAGTGGCATGAAAACCTTTTTTACTTATAAAACAAGTCATATCGATGTCAGAGTAGATGAAAACTATGATATTGATTGCTCAAACATAATCATATGTAAAAGTTCTCGTTATGGTGGTTCATTTATCATCTCACCAGAGGCTACATTATTATCACCTTATTTTTATTGTTTTACTACAGTTTCTTCAGACAAAAAAAGTCTCCTGAAATATATTTTAGCTATATTATCTGGACAACATTTAAGATTAAAAGATATAAGGTATTTCAAGGCACATAATTTAATAATAGAAGGAAATGGTTCTATTCAAATTGACGGTGATTATCTTGGTAGTCTGCCAATAAGTGTATCAATTGCAGAGAAAGCTATTAGACTTGTAGTTAGTCAAAAATTTCTCGATAATAAAGCACAATAAAAATAAACTTGAAACCTTTGTCATATATTTGTTATAAAATAATACCTTGCCTGCTCTGATGGTGCTTCAGGCGAAAATGTTGATCCAGCAAATTAGATCATTTTGGAAGCCAGATTAGGTCATGTGGTGTGCATACCTCATAGCAGAGGCAGCCTAAACAGATCTGGAGGCATCCACCTGTAGAATCAGGGATCTAATTTTCGCTTACACCCCAGAGCGGGTGTTTATATAGATTTCTGATTTGACAATAAGCAAAGGTAAGCAAAATAAATAATTGAGGGGTTCAAGTTTGAAGATAGATTTTATAGAAGATTTCATCTTACATATATTTAATATTCAAATCTAACTCCTTGATTTCTAAAATATCAGCACATACAACAAGCTAATTCCTGTCAAATCTTAAATCTCCAAAATTTATATTAGGAGAGACAATGATGGATAATTCAATTTTAATTATTTTTTTAGCCCTTGTTGTTGGCATAATAGCAGGTTATGTCTATGTGTATTTCAATAAAAAATCAATGGAAGTTAAGCTTAAAGCCATTAAAGCTAAAAGTAATTCACTAATTGAAGAAGCAAAAAAAGAGGTTGAAAACATCAAAAAAGAAGCTGCTCTATCGGCCAAAGAAATGGTTTTTCAGTTAAAGAGTGAAGCAGAAAGAGAGATAAAAGAAAGGACAAAAGAACAAAACCAGCTAGAAAAAAGATTAAGGCAAAAGGAAGAGCAGATAGACAGGAGATTAGATCATATTGAAAAGCGAGAAAATGAATTAAATAGGAAGGAAAAGGATATTGTTAACAGAGAGGTATCTCTAAATATAAAAGAACAGCAATATAATTCCTTAATTTTAGAACAAACAAAAGTGTTGGAAAGGATTTCTGGGATAACATCTGAGGATGCTAAAAAAGAACTACTTGATAAGATTGAACATGAAAGTAGATTTGATGCTGCAAGGCTCATAAAAAAAATTGAAGAAGAGACAAGAGAACAGGCAGAGAGAAAATCAAAAGAAATTATAAGTTTTGCTATTCAAAGATATGCAAATGACTATGTAGCTGATGCAACCATATCAGCAGTAAGCCTTCCTGGTGATGAGATGAAGGGGCGGATAATTGGAAGAGAAGGTAGAAATATAAGGGCTTTTGAGTCTGCTACAGGTGTTGATGTTGTTGTTGACGACACACCTGAGCTTGTAACCCTTTCAGCCCATGACCCTGTAAGGAGAGAGATTGCAAGGATCTCATTAGAACGTCTTATTTCTGATGGTAGGATACATCCAGCTCGTATTGAAGAAATTGTAGATAAGGTTAAAAAAGAGGTTGAGATAACAATAAAAGAAGAAGGTGAAAAGGCAGTATTTGAACTCGATATTTCAGGGATTCATCCTGAATTGATAAAAACTATTGGTAGGTTAAAATATCGTTATTCTTACGGTCAAAATGTCCTTGAACATTCAAAAGAAGTAGCTTACTTTGCCGGTATGATGGCAGGTGAACTTGGAGTAGATATAAAGCTCGCTAAAAGAGCTGGTTTATTACATGATATTGGAAAG
This sequence comes from Nitrospirota bacterium, assembly GCA_013349595.1. Classification (GTDB taxonomy): domain Bacteria; phylum Nitrospirota; class Thermodesulfovibrionia; order Thermodesulfovibrionales; family Dissulfurispiraceae; genus DUZI01. The sequence continues at coordinate 6,709 of DUZI01000041.1, read as the reverse complement.
GCAGTGGATCATCAGATGGAAGGTTCTCATCAAGAGATAGGTGCTAATCTTGCAAAAAAGTACCATGAAAAAGACAAGGTAATCAATGCTATTATGTCTCATCACGGTGACATTGAAGTAAGTTGTATTGAATCCGCTTTGGTTGCTGCAAGCGATGCGCTATCTGCTGCAAGACCAGGTGTTAGACGAGAAAGCATACAAAATTATTTAAAAAGACTTGAAAAGTTAGAAGAGCTTGCTATGTCTTTTAGTGGTGTAGAAAAGTGTTATGCTATACAGGCAGGAAGAGAGGTTAGAATTATTGTGAAACCAGAAGATACTGCAGATGAATTGTGCGCATTGATTTCAAGGGATTTAGCTCGCAAGATAGAAACCGAGATGACTTATCCAGGACAGATTAAGGTAACTGTTGTTAGGGAAAGTAGATTTGTTGAATATGCAAGGTAATTAGTCAATGAAACTGCTTTTCATTGGTGATGTAGTAGGAAGAACAGGCAGAGAAGCTGTTAAATCGCTATTACCTAATCTTAAGAATCTTTATAAATTAGATTTTATAGTTGCAAATGGTGAAAATTCGGCAGGAGGTTTTGGTATTAACCAAAAGACTGCACATGAACTCTTCCAAGCTGGTGTAGATGTGATCACAACAGGTAATCATGTATGGGATAAGAAAGAAGCAGTTCAGTACATAGCAAAAGAAAACAGGATACTAAGACCGCTTAATTATCCACCTGATGCCTTAGGATTTGGAAGTATTATACTAAATGTTAGGAATGATTTAAAGGTTGCAATTATATGTTTGTCAGGCAGGGTGTTTATGAATATATTAGATTGCCCTTTCAGAACTGCAAGATCAGTTGTTGAAGAAATACAAAAAGAGACAAAACTTATCTTTATAGACTTTCATGGAGAGGCTACTTCAGAAAAAAAAGCTTTTGGTTATTACATTGATGGACTTGTTACTGCAGTAATTGGAACTCACACTCATGTTCAAACTGCCGATGAAAAAATTTTACCAAAAGGCACTGCTTACATAACAGATGTCGGCATGACAGGGCCTGAAGATTCGGTAATTGGTATTGATAAATCACAAATAATACAAAAGTTTTTGGATTTTATGCCAAGAAAGTTTGAAGTCCCATCAGGAAAGGCAATCATGAATGCCTTAGTGGTAGAGGCAAATGAGAAAACTGGGAAGGCAAAGGCAATACAAAGGCTTCAATTAACTGCTTAGGCATTATGCTAATTTAAAATTATCAGAGAATAGATTTTCGAAAAAACTATCTCAAATATAAATGCTAATAAATATGCTTAGAATTAAACTTAATTTTTTTGTAAGAGAAATCTCTGTGTTCTCTGTGGTTAACCAAAAACCTAATTTTTAGGAGGGCTTAATGAAAAAGTTTGATATTGAGTTGTCGGCTGGAATATTTATGATTATCGGTATTCTGTGTCTTTGTTATATTTCTATTAAATTGGGCAAGTTAGAGGTTATTGGTAGTAGTGGATATATTGTTTATGCTAATTTTGATAAATCTGGAGGCTTAAAAGCTGGAGCAGTTGTTGAGATTGCAGGGGTTGAGATCGGCAAGGTTAAGAGCATAAGTTTGAGCAAAGATTATCAGGCTCTTGTTGAACTCTCTATCAAAAAAGATATTGTTTTACAAGAAGATGCAATCGTTTCAATAAAAACAAAGGGGTTAATTGGCGAAAAATATGTTCAGATAACACCTGGTGGCTCAGATAATAAGGTATCACCACTTGGAACATTAAGAGAGACTGAATCTGCAGTGGATGTTGAAGAACTAATCTCAAAATATGTCTTTGGTAAGGTTTAGGAGGTTTTCAAAAATGCTTAATACTACACTAATAGTTTTTATCCTATTAATTTACCTTTTACCAACCGAATGCTTTTCTCAGGAAAATAAAATCCACCATCTAACACTTGATGACTGTATCAAAAAAGCTATCAAATTTAGCCCTGAAATTGGAGAGTCTGTATATGAAATAGATATATACAAAGCTAAAAAAATGCAAGCTGATGCCCATGCTTATCCACAGTTAAAGATGACTGCCCTATTTGGACCCTCTCCTCGTGCAAGAGAAAATCAAATTATACCTAATGTTAACAACAATGTTGGGTTAACCTTAAATGGAATCTTTGGTGGCTTTGATCTTTCAATAATTCAGCCCATCTACTCTTTTGGTATGCTTGGATACTATCAAGAGGCTGCCAAAAGTGGAATAAAGGCTTCAACTGCTGGTGTTGAGAAGAAAAAGGCGGAAATAATACTTCGTATAAAAGAACTTTACAATGGAATTCTCCTTGCTAATGAACTTAGAAATCTCCTTCTTGAGTTAAGAGATGAGATTAAAAGGTCTATAATCACTTCAGAAAAACGAACTCAAGATGATGCACCTTTTGGTGATGAAATGAATATCTATAAACTGAATACCCTCAATGCAGAGATAGTTAGATACCTCAATGAAGTGGAAAAAAACCTTGAGGTTGCCAAGTCCCTATTAAAGGCTAACCTTGGAATAGATAGGAAGGAAGAAATTATCCTTGCAGAAAAAAAACTCACAATTGATGCACAGATACCTGAATTAATCAACAACTATATAAATAAAGCAAATGAGATAAGACCAGAATATATACAAGTGCAAGAAGGCCTTAAAGCGAAGCAATTTTTACTCGAAGCTGAAAAGACTTCTTTATATCCTCAAATATTTTTAGGACTATTAGGAACATTTCATAGGGCATCTAATAGGGATAGGATTAAAAATCCTTATATTATTGATTTTTTTAATGAAACAAAGGGGGCAGTTTTTTTAGGATTACAATGGTCCTATGATTTTGGTATAAAAAAAGGCAGGATAAAAGAGGCAGAGGCAGAATACAGGCAAATGGTTGAAAAACATAGATTTATAAAGGGAGCAGTGCCAACCCAAATCGAAAAAGCCTATTATGAACTTCAAGAAGCTTATAGAAATATTTCAGAGACACAAACGGCTGTAATAAATTCAAAAAAATGGCTGGTGCTTGCAATGGCAAACTTTGATATGGGAATTGGAGAGGCAAAGGAGATCGCTGATGCTGCAAAGTCCTATGCTCAATCAAAGGCTAATTATCTTATTTCAATTTACAATCAGAGGCAATCCCTCGCATCACTTATGTATGCTGTTGGTCTTGATGTGCAAGGCAGATAATTCTTAGTAAAAACCTTTAATGGTCAATCTAATTTCAAATTAGGAGGTTATAATAAAGATGATTAAATTATTAGAAAAAGATCCCTATGCGCCAATTCAATATGTTTATGAGGTAAGTGAGATACTTTATAAAAAGAAAAGTAATTTTCAAGAAATAATGGTTATTACCAATCCACACTTTGGTAATATGCTGATTCTTGATGATGTGGTGCAAATAACTGAAAGAGATGAATTTTTTTATCATGAAATGCTTGTCCATCCACTACTTCATGCTCATCCTAATCCAGAAAATATAATTATTATTGGTGGAGGTGATGGAGGGGCTGTTAGAGAGGCATTAAAACATAGCACAGTTAAAAAAATATACTTTGTTGAGATAGATGAAGAAGTCATAAATGTGTCAAAGAAATATTTCCCTTCTGTTGCTTGTGGGATTAATGACCAAAGGGTTGAGATTAAATGTATGGATGGTGCGGAATTTGTAAAAAGTAGAAAGGGTGACATTGATGTTGTCATTGTTGATTCAACAGATATAATTGGCTTTGCAAAAAGTCTTTTTACAGTTGAGTTTTTTAAGCATGTAAAAAATTGTCTTACAGAAGAAGGAATGTTTGTTACTCTTTCAGAGTCTCTTCATTTTCATAAAGAAATGGTTATAGAGATTCAAGAATCTATGAAGCTTATATTCCCCTTAGTTGATTTATATACCTCAAATATAGCCACCTATGCTGGTAATTGGTGGACTTTCTCTTGTGCATCAATGAAACATTCTTTGAGAGAAATCAGAAGACCTTACAACATTGAAACAAAAATTTATAGTGATGAGATGCACCAACATTCTTTTCTCCCTGAAAGATTTTATAAAAAACTCTTGAATAAAGAACTTAAATGGTAATTTTTTTTAGTGGTTAAAACAACAATATTTATAAGCAAGTTAGAAATTGATAAAGACCATACAATAAATTTAAACAGAAATAAGTCCAACTATATATCTAATGTATTAAGATTAAAAACAGGTGACAGTATCCATGTTATTGATGGACAAGGGAGTAGGTATGAAGCATTAATTTTAGGCATCAATCACAATATAGTTACAATTTCTATTGTAAGAAAGATTAACTATGAAAAAGTCTTCTACAAAACAGTGCTATTTCAATCAATACTCAAAGGTTCTTCAATGGACAAAGTCATTAGAGAAGTCGCTGAATGTGGTATCAAAGAGATATATCCCTTAATTACAGAGAGAACAATAATTAAAAAAACTAATAAGATTACAAGATGGATAAATATAGTTGAAGAGGCATCAGAACAAGCAGGCAGAAATCATATACCAGTAATACATAATCCTATTTGTATTAAAGACATAAGTTTTATTTGCCAAAATAATAGAGATTCTATAAAGTTAGTCTTTAATAGAGAAGGTCTTTTCCTGCAAGATTATCTTTTTGATAACTATTTAGAGTCAAGTATTTTATTTGTTATTGGACCTGAGGGTGGTTTGCTACAAAAAGAGATTGATATATTAGAAAAGACAGGATTTATCAAAGTAAATCTTGGAAGATACACATTAAAAGCAGAGACAGCTGGACCTTTGGCTACAACTCTCATACATTATTTTATTGATAAAAAAATTTCGACCTTATGAGTATGTAAACCTACCTCATTCACCTTAAAATAACGCTTAGCAAGGGCTGTTTCAGGCTTTTTATAATCGACAGATTTTATTTGATTTTTCTTTATTCATTATAATGCAATGTCTTATGGCAAAGCCCTACAAACTTTTTTTTATAAGGTGTCGTATAAAAATCCTTCACCAGCCCTTTCTTGCTGATTTTATTAAGCTTTTTAGTTCTATCGCCGATTTTGGGTCATTCAAGGGTTTATTTTAAAATTTTGTTCTTTTAAGTTAAAATAAATTCAAAACTAAGGAGGTCTTAAAAGACATGAAGAAGATTTTTTTTGTATTGTTTGTATTGGTTTCGTTTTCAATATTTACCTTTAATGATGCCTATGCGAGGGCAGGGGGTGGAAAGAGCGGAGGAATGGGAAGCAGAGGTTCTAAGACTTATAGTGCACCTTCAAAACCATCTCAATCATCGCCTTCTTCTCCTTCACAGGTAAATAGACAACAACAGCCTGTTACGGCTAATCCAGCAACAGCACCTCAGCCTTCAAGATGGGGTGGTTTTATGGGTATGCTTGCAGGAGGCATCTTAGGTGGATTGATTGGTAATATGCTTTTTAGCTCCTTCGCTCATGGTGGTATGGGAAGTGGCGGATACAGTGGTCCCGGTCTATTTGATATAATCCTTATTGGTATAGTTATCTTCTTTGTTTATAAGTTTTTTATTAAGAGAAAAAGACAACAAGAAGCTACTGTTTATTCTAGTGGTAATTATCAGTACAGCGGACAAGGTCCGCAAGGACAAATACCGTCCTATGATACTACTGCTCAACCTGTTTATGTTTCACCATCAACTAATGTAGATTTACAAACAGGTATTTCTCATATTCGTCAGCTTGATGTCTCTTTTAATGAGAACTCTTTCAAAGAAAGTGCTACTGATATTTTTTTCAAGGTTCAAGCTGCATGGATGGCAAGAAATATGTCAAATGTAAGAGAATTACTAACCTCTGAGATGTATCAGTTAATGAGTGATGAAGTTCAAAAACTCAAACAGCAAGGAAGGATAAATAGATTAGAAAATATTGGAATCAGAAATATTGAAATTACAGAGGCCTGGCAAGAAGAAGGCAAAGACTTTATCACTATTGAAATAACTGCAAATGTCCTTGATTATGTGACAGATGAAGCCAATAGACTTATTGAAGGCAGTAATACTGAGCCTGTTAAATTTATTGAATATTGGACTTTTACAAGAAATGCAGGACCCAATCGTTGGCAGTTATCAGCTATTCAACAAGGCTAACTAATCTTAGATGTTAAGAAAATTAAGAATTTTAACGGCAGGTGAATCTCATGGTAAGGGACTTATAGGTATCATAGAGGGAATACCTGCCCGTTTAGAATTAACAGAATCACAGATTAACTATGATTTAAAAAGAAGACAAGGTGGCTATGGTAGGGGTAGCAGGATGAAGATAGAAGAGGACGAGATTGAAATACTTTCTGGAGTAAGATGGGGACTAACATTAGGCACACCTATATCACTCTTGCTTATTAACAAGGATTGGACTAATTGGCAAAAAGGTATGTCTTCAAAGATAGAGGACAAGGACTCAATTACACCGGTTACAAGACCAAGGCCTGGACATGCAGACCTTGCAGGAATTATTAAGTATGGTCATAAAGATGCAAGGAATGTCTTGGAAAGATCAAGTGCAAGAGAGACTGCTATAAAAGTAGCACTTGGAGCCATTGCTAAAACTCTACTTTCAACCTTTAATATCAAAATTTTTAGTCTTGTGTTATCAATAGGAGGGATTTCTCTTGATGATGATTTTTTATATAGTGGATATACTGATTTTAATCACATTT
>DUZI01000040.1 GCA_013349595.1 Nitrospirota bacterium | reverse complement strand
TCCTTGTTAATCTCTAAGGCAGTCTGAATGTCTTTTTTGGCCTTTTCGTATTCACCAATTAACATATAACAAAAACCCCTATTGTTATAAGCCATTCCGTTGTTAGGATTTATATCAATAGCCCTGTTAAAATCATACAAAGCAGATTCATAGTCTCCAAGTTCTTGATAGACATTACCTCTGTTAGTATAAGCAGGATCAAAAGATTGATTTAATTCAATAGCCTTTGTAAAATCTGTAATTGCTTCCTTGAATTTACCTGCCTTCTGAAAGGCTATGCCTCTATTGTTATGAGCCCTATAATCGCTCTTATTTAGGTAAATAGCCCTGCTATACCTTTCAATGGCAAGTTCATATTTAAGGTTTTTATTCATATTTCAAGATTAACATAAACAAGGTAATTCTAAAAAGTTTATGTCTAAATTTAACAAATATTTGTTATATTACTTACCTTATGTTAATTATTCCTGCAATAGATTTAAAAGACGGTAAGTGTGTAAGGCTTTTACAAGGGAGAAAGGAAGACCTCACTGTTTATGGAGATGACCCTGTAGAGATGGCTATAAAGTGGCAATCTTTAGGGGCATCATTAATACATATTGTTGATCTCGACGGTGCATTTACAGGTGAGCAGAAAAATATTCAGGCAATTAAGAATATTGTAAATTCTGTTTCTATACCTATACAACTTGGTGGAGGGATAAGGGATATAAAAAGGATAGAATTACTATTAAGTCTTGGAATAGAAAGGATAATAATCGGCACTTCTGCCATTGAAAATCCAGATATGGTTAGAGAGGCATCAAGACTTTACAACAATAGAATACTTGTCGGTATTGACGCAAAAGATGGTTATGTTGCAGTGAAAGGTTGGGTTGAAATTACAAAAGTAAAGGCAATTGATCTTGCCAAAAAAATGCAAGATTATGGAGCAGGAGGGATTATCTATACAGATATTTCTAAAGATGGAATGCTAAAAGGTCCAAATATAGAGGCAACAAGAGAGATTGTTAATTCGATTACCATACCTGTCATAGCTTCAGGAGGGGTCTCAAGCATTAAGGATATTAAGGCATTAAAGGGAATTGATAGGTTATGGGGAGTTATAACAGGCAAGGCACTTTATACAGGTGCTATTGATTTAAGAGAGGCGATAGAGTTAGCAATTTCTGATTTATAAATCTGTGGTTGAAATAGCTTTGCCTTATTATGAAATAGATTTTTATATGATAACAAAGGAGGATAAAAAATATGAGTAATGGCATGAAGATTTTTTTGGCAATATTTGCTTTGTTGGTTTTAATAGGGATAGGCATTTTCATGTGGGGGGTTGGTGAATATAACAAGGTAATAGCACTTGACGAACAGGTCAAGGCACAGTGGGCTCAAGTTGATAATCAATTAAAGAGAAGATATGACCTAATACCAAACCTTGTAGAGACTGTTAAAGGTTACGCAAGTCATGAAAAAGAACTTTTTGAAAACATAGCAAATGCAAGGACTAAATATTTTCAAGCTCAAACACCTGAAGACAAAATTCAGGCATCTTCTGCCCTTGAAGGAGTCTTATCAAGGCTCCTTTTTCTCAGAGAAACTTATCCACAACTTAAAGCCAATGAATCTTTCCTCAAACTTCAAGACAGTCTTGAGGGGACTGAAAACAGGATAGCAGTAGAAAGAAAAAGATACAATGAAGTCGCTCAAGTGCTTAATACATACAAAAGAACTGTATTAGGAAGTTTCATATCTTCAATTGCTGGTGTAAAAGAAGCAGGATACTACAATGTTGCTGAAACTGAAAAGGCTGTCCCGAAGGTTGATTTCAAAAAATAGATGAAGAGGCATCAAAAGATTGATATGGCTATAACAGGCATGACTTGTTCTGCTTGTTCTGCCTCAATAGAGAGGACTTTGAAAGAACTATCCAATGTAAGAAATGTAGTCGTAAATCTGCCTGCTGAGAAGGCAACAATTGAGTTTAACAAAATTCCAGACAAATCAGATCTTGATGATATTATTAAGACGATTTTTGATAACGGCTATGGTGTATTTAAAGAGCAGACCTCGTTATCAATAAAAGGTATGAGTTGCTCTTCCTGTTCTCAGAACATAGAGAGAGAGCTTAACAAAATATTTGGAATCTTGAAGGTATCAGTAAACTTGTCTTCTGAAAAAGCCTTTGTTGAATACATTCCAACAATAATATCACTTAAAGATATTGCTCAGATTATAAGTGAATTAGGTTATGAGGCTTTTTTTATAGAGGAGGGTTTTAGAGATAAAGAGGCAAAGAGAAGAGAAGTTGAGATACTATCTCTAAAAAGAGATGTCTTGATCAGTGTCACTATGTCTTTACCACTTATGGTCATTAGTATGATTTATATTCATCCTATTTCAAATCCAATTATTCAGTTTTTGCTTGCTACACCAGTTCAATTTTATTGTGGAAGGAGATTTCATAGGGCTGCCTTTTCTTCTTTGAGGCATAAGTCTTTTAATATGAATAGCCTTATCACTATTGGCACTTTTTCAGCATATCTATTTAGCAGTTTTGTAATTGTCCTTGGTAACTTATTCCCAACAAAATTACTGTCCTCCCATGTTTATTTTGAGACATCAGCAACCATTATAACCTTCTTATTAATAGGGAAATATCTCGAAGCAAAGGCAAAGAGTAAGACTTATGATGCAATCAAGAAACTTTACACACTTCAAGCAAAAGATGCTCTTGTTATAAGAGATGGCAAAGAGGAAACTATTTCAATAGATAAAGTCTTGGTTGGTGATATATTAATTATTAAACCGGGTGATAATATACCTGTTGATGGAGAAATTATTGAGGGTTTTTCTTCTATTAATGAATCTTTATTTACTGGTGAAGCAATCCCTATTGACAAGAAAAAGGGTGATAAGGTTTATTCGGGGACAATTAATTATACAGGAACCTTCAAAATGATTGCCCAAAAGGTTGGTAAGGAGACATCCCTTGCAAATATAATAAGACTTGTTGAAGAGGCACAAGGTACTAAGGCTCCTATTCAAAAACTTGCAGATAAAATATCTGGTATATTTGTCCCAACGGTAATTGTTATAGCTTTGTTTGTATTTGTCATATGGTTCATAATTGACGGTGTAACTATGGCATTGACGAGTTTTATTGCAGTTCTTATTATTGCTTGTCCCTGTGCTTTAGGTCTTGCCACTCCAACTGCCATAATGGTTAGTTCTGGTAGAGGTGCAGAAAAGGGTCTTCTAATAAGGGATGCCTCATCATTGGAATTGTGTCACAAGATAGATATTATAGCTATTGACAAGACAGGCACTTTGACAACTGGTAGGCTACAAGTTGTTGAAATTGAACCATTAGGGAAAAGGCAATATAATTATAAAGAATTATTGCAGATTAGTTCATCAGCAGAGAAATATTCGGAGCATCCAATTGCAAAGGCTCTTTTTGAAAAGGCAGTTAAGGATGAAGTTGTTTTTTTGAATACAACAAATTTTTTTGCAAGACCGGGTGGAGGACTTTCTGCAACAGTAAATTACAAAGGTGAGAAGCTCAATATTTTGATTGGCAATTTATCTCTTATGGAATCTGAAGGTATTGATACGGCCTTTGCAGAAAAGAGATTAAATGACTCTGCAAACAAGGCTTTTACCCCTGTATTGATTGCGATCAATAATGCTTTGGAAGGTTTTTTTTCTGTGTCTGATAGTATTAAGGAAGAAGCAAAAGATGTTTTATCTGTGTTAAAAGAAATGGGAATAGATGTTATTATACTTAGTGGTGATCACAGACAAACTGTCTCAGCTATAGCGAAAATGGTTAATGTGGATAAATACTATGCAGAATTAAGGCCCGATGAAAAGGCACTGACAATAAGGCAGATAAAACAAAGCAATAAGATTGTTGCTATGGTAGGTGATGGTATCAATGATGCGCCTGCGCTTGCAGAGGCACACGTAGGTATTTCAATGGGTTCTGGTTCAGATATTGCTCTTGAGGCTTCAGATGTTACCATTTACAAAGACAATTTATGGGCTCTTGTGGAGATTATAAAATTGGGCAAGGAGACAATGAAGACAATAAAGCAAAATCTGTTTTGGGCTTTTATATATAATATTGTGGGTATCCCGGTAGCAAGTGGTTTTTTAACGATCTTTGGAGGTCCTGCACTTAATCCAATGATTGCCTCTGCAGCTATGGCTCTCAGTTCTGTATCAGTGGTATCAAATTCTTTAAGGCTAAAAGGAAAAATTTAGTATTCTTAGGAGGTTTTCAAATGATTAGAAAAGTCTGTGTGGTTGATGATGTGCCTACAAATATAGAGCTTGTTGAAGCAGTTTTTAAGACTAATAAAAACATTGTCATCTCAAAGGCAAATAATGGCAAACAACTTGTTGAGTTGTTGGAAAAAGAAGGCTTGCCAGATTTATTAATCCTTGACTTAATGATGCCAGTTATGGATGGGTTTGAGACTTTAAAAAATATCAAAAATATAAGGGAAAGAAATTATTTTCCTATAATTGTCTTATCTGCACTTACCGATAAACAAAGCATTATACAGGCTCTTTCCCTTGGGGCAGATGACTACATTACCAAACCATTTTTTGTGGAAGAACTCAAGGCAAGGGTTAATAATATGTTAAAACTAAAAGAACGTGATGAATTTCTATCAGCCACTTTGGATGTTATGGAGTCAAATCTCTTTGAAAAACTCAAAATGCTTGAGCAGAGCCAACTTGAAGTAATAATAAGACTTGGTAAGGCTGCAGAGTTTAGAGATGATGAGACAGGTAAACACATTGAAAGGATTGCTGAGTATGTTCATGTATTAAGTGATACTCTTGGGTTACATAAAGACTATATTAACATGATGAAATATGCCGCACCTATGCACGATGTAGGTAAGATTGGAATACCTGACAATATACTTTTGAAACCGGGCAGACTCGACGAAAATGAATTTAAGATAATCCAATTACATACTATTATAGGAGGCAGGATACTTGGAGGGACTACACTTCCTATTATGGAACTTGCAACTGAGATAGCTCTTTCTCATCATGAAAAGTGGGATGGTAGTGGTTATCCTCTTAAGTTAAGCAAGATGAACATTCCTCAATCAGGAAGGATAGTGGCAATAATTGATGTCTTTGATGCCCTCACATCACACAGAATTTATAAACCTGCATGGAGCATAGATAAGGCTTGTGATTTCATAAAAGAACAGCGGGAAAAGATGTTTGATCCTGATATAGTAGATGCCTTTTTTGAATGTATTGATAAGATTATCAATATAAAGATTTCAAAGACTGATGATCTTCATATAAAACCTATTATTAAACAGATAATTGATGGAGATGTGAGTATTGAGGAATTTATAGAAAGGTCAAGATAGATGCTTCAAAAGCCAGTATAAGTCCTCCTTGCCTTGCTTCCAAAGGTTGTTAGAATTTCATAAGAAATTGTACCTATTCTTTTAGCTAATTCGTTGGCATCTATATATTCATCCCCGTCACTACCTATTAAAATAGCTTTGCTCTGTTCTTTTGCCTCTTTAATATCAGTAACATCAACCATTGTAAGATCCATACAAACCCTTCCTATTACAGGTGCCCTTTTACCTTCTATGAGGACATCAAGATTGTTTGAAAATAGCCTGTTTAATCCGTCGGCATAACCGGCAGAGAGGACAGCAATAGTTGAATCTCTCTTTGTTATAAAGGTTTTTCCGTAACTTATAGGCTGTAAAGCCTTTGTCTTTCTTATTTGTAATATATTTGTCTTGACTGACATGACTGGTTGTAATTGGCAGTCTGATTTTATATTTTGAAGGGGAGAATATCCGTAGAGCATCAATCCGGGCCTTACCGCATCAAAATTAGCTTTTGCCAGAGACATCAGGCCTGCACTGTTAGAGATATGCCAGAGTTTTATTCTAATCCCCTTTTGCAGAAGAAATGACTGGATGTCTTTTAGTCTTTTAATTTGCTCTTCTGCAAATTCTTTGTCATTTAAATCAGCATCAGAGAAATGGCTCATAATTCCTTCTATGTTTAAACCGCTAAAAGAGAATATTTTCAAGATTTCGTCTTTATTATACCAGTGGAACCCTGTCCTTCCCATACCAGTATCAACCTTTAAGTGAGAGCTTATAATTAACCCCTTTTTTGATGCAAATGATGAGAGAGCTTGGGCAGTTTTTAAATTATTTAAAGTAGGTGTCAGGTTATAATTAATAATTGAATCGTGATCAGAATCAAATAGTGATAAAATTTTGCAACTAATACCTGCCGCTCTAAGTTGTACAGCTTCTGATGTAAATGCTACTGCAAGAGTGTTGATACCTTCTCTTAGGAGTCTCTTTGAAACCTCTACGGAACCATGTCCGTATGCATCAGCTTTAACTACTGCAATAATCTCTGAGCCTTTGGCAAGACTCTTTACTAGTTTGAGATTATTGCAAAGGTTATTTAAATTTATCTCAGCAATTAACCCTCTTTGCATGTAATACTTTATTATGTCTTTGGTGTATCAGCTTTCGTTGTTTGTGAGTCTTTACTTTCAACCTCTGAGCTTTTTTTAGGAGTTACATCTATCTCATCAGGTTCATTAGTTGCTTTTTTGAAGTTTTTGATTGCCTTTCCTATTCCTGTTGCCAATTCTGGGAGCCTTCTTGCACCAAAAAGGACGATAACGATGATAAGCACCAACATTAATTCGGTTGTTCCAATTCCAAACATAGCCCTACCTCCTTTTAATTGTTTAAATTTAAGCCTTTTCCCTTAAGTCTTTCGAAGTCAGAGAGAGTATTAATATTTTCAAAACTCAGTCTCCAAGACATAGTTTCATCTATTATATTACTTAAGTCCACATAATGTGTATTTATTTTCTCAAGAAATTGTCTCATTTTCACTTTTTTAAGTTCTATAGATTTTTTCATTGATGGCAAGGCACTTTTTGAATAAATAGCAAAAAGTGGTTCCACCTTACCAAAACACCTTGGTATCACTGCATCATAAGGCACATTACTATCTAAAATTCTTAAAAAATAATCACAAAAGTATCTCACAAGCGTTTCTTCTACAAAAGGCATATCACAGGTCAATACAAAGATTGAGTTTGCTTTGCTTTTCAGTAAACAGGAATAGATACCTGTCATAGGTCCTTGCGGGGGTATTAAATCAGTGATTACTGTAGTAGCAAACCTTAAGTAAGGATGAATATCATTGGCGCTTATAAAAACTTCCTCAAAAAGGGTATTTAAAAGGATAAGATTTTTTTCAATAATTGTTGTGTTATTTATCTTGATAAAGCCTTTTAGGATTGGAAATCTTTTATTTTGACCCCCAGCAAGTATCACCCCAGAAAGATAACTCCCATATACTGCCATTTCAATTTATCAATATACCTGCATAGCCAACTACATGCTTGTAATCTCCGCTAACCTCTGCAGATGTTGTATATTTAATGAGGGTTGAATTAATAGCTCCGAGTGACAAAGCGGCATAAAGTGTAATAATTACTGGTAAAACACCACACATAGATATATACTTTTGGGAAACTACATTATAAAGTCCTTCAGGGTTTATTTTAAGTATTTCTCTAATAGCATAATTATCTAAATCCCTTGCTGTCTCTTCGTCAACATAGTGACTCATATCTGAACTTGCTACTAATACAATTTTTTTCTTTTGTGTTTTTATTACCTTTGCAATTGCCTCACCAATTTCCTTACATTGTGAAAGAGATGCTCTCATTACACATATGGGAGCAATCTTTACTTCCTTTGAAAAGAATGCTATGAAAGGCAATTGTACCTCTATTGAATGCTCATAAATATGAGCATTTACATCAGAGATGAAATGGTTACAACTTGAAAGAAGACTTGATGTGATTGATTCATCAACCTCAAAATTATGTAATGGGGTTTCCCAAATTCCTTTACTGAACACAGACAAAGGACTTCCAAGTCCTGTATGATTAGGACCGATTAATATAAAAGTATTAGGAATATTAATATTTGAATAGACAGCACCAGCTACAGAACCTGAATAAATAAACCCTGCATGAGGAGATATTACAGCAGTTGCATTAACTTTATTTGTATCTTTAACTATAAATTTATCAACTTGTTTAGCTAATAAAAAGGGATTTTTTTCATAAAACTGTCCTGCCACAAAGGGTTTTCTATTTACAAAATTATCCATCAATAAACCTCTTCTTCTGTTTCATAGTTTTCATTTGTTGAGTCAACAAACTTGGTAAACTCATCAATAAATGTGAGTCTTACAGTTCCAGTGGGGCCATTTCTTTGCTTAGCAATTATTATCTCAGCAATTCCTTTATTAGGTGTTTTCTTATTATAGACCTCATCTCTGTATAAAAAGATGATTATATCGGCATCTTGTTCAATAGCACCTGATTCTCTTAAATCACCAAGCCCAGGCCTTTTGTCTTGGTTGTATTCAACCCTTCTGTTGAGCTGGCTAAGTGCTATTACTGGCACTCTTAATTCCTTAGCAAGAGCCTTAAGAGATCTTGAAATCTCTGAAATCTCTTGCTCTCTCCTTTCTACATCATCCCTACCTTTCATTAATTGTAAATAGTCAATTATGATGAGTCCTAATCCCTTTTGCTCTGCCTTTAATCTTCTTGCCTTAGCCCGAACTTCCATTACAGAAATAGAAGAAGAGTCATCAATATAAATGGGTGATTCAGATAGACCACTTGCAGATTTTGTAAGTCTTGAGAGTTCCTGCCTGTTTAAAAAACCCTTTCTTAATTTTGCATAATTAACCATACTCTCTGCACAGAGCATTCTCATTACAAGTTGCTCTTTTGACATCTCAAGACTAAAAATAGCGACTGGTTGTTTCATTTTTATACCAATGTGTTGAGCAATATTCAAGGCAAAGGCAGTCTTACCCATAGCAGGTCTTCCACCTATTATAATCAAGTCCCCGGGCTGAAATCCTGCGGTCATCTCATCAAGGTCGTTAAAGCCTGTAGCAATACCTGTGATGTTTGACTTTCTTGAAAGCAATCCCTCGATAGTCTTAAATGTATCTTTTACAATATCTTTAATGTTTTGAAAGGAATTATTTGTTCGTCTATCTGATATTTCAAAGATTAGCCTCTCTGCGTAGTCAAGGGCTTCATCGGCGTCTGTTTGCCCTTCATAGGCTTTTTCAATTATTAAATGAGAGGTTTGAATCAAGGATCTAAAGAGGGACTTTTCTTTAATTATCTTGCAGTGATATCTTATATTTGCTGATGTAGGTATTATAGTAGCAAGATTTGTCAAATATGGCAGACCGCCGACTTCTTCTAATTCATTATTTTTACGAAGATACTCAGTAAGCGTAATCATATCTATGGGTTCATTTTTTGTGAAAATTGCAGTCATAGACTTAAAGATTTTTCTATGAGTGTCTCTGTAAAAATCTTCAGGCTTTATTATTTCATGAGCCTTAGAGAGGGCTTCATTATCAAGCAGTATCGCACCAAGGACAAACTGCTCTGCATCTAAATTTTGGGGAGGCAAATGCAGCTCCGTCCTCTCTAAATCATTTAAAAGAGGCATTTTATTTAATGATTAATTTTCTCTGATTACATCAACTTTTAGTTCTGCAGTAACTTCAGAATGAAGTTTAATAATAACGTTATGAAGACCCAATCTTTTAATAGGCTCTAAAAGAACTATCTTTCTTTTGTCTATTTCAAATCCCTTTTCTTTTAAGGCATTTGAAATATCAATTGAAGTCACAGACCCAAAGAGCTTCTCTTCTTCCCCGGCCTTTGCGGTAATTGTTACTGTAACTTCTGATAATCTTGAGGCCAAGGTTTGTGCATCATTTGATAGCTTTCTTGCCCTTTCAAGAATAGTTCTTTTTTCATGCTCAAGTGCCTTCATGTTTTTTGTAGTGGCATTTATAGCAAGTCCCTTTGGTATGAGATAATTCCTTGCATAACCATCTTTTACACTTACAATTTCTCCAACATTTCCAAGGTTTTTTAGATTTTCTTTTAAAATAACCTGCATTAGTCAGTCTCCTTCAAAAAATTATTTAAACAAAATTATAACTTAAATAAAAAATAAATTAAAAGATTATTTCTGAAACCTTAAAATAGCGCTTAG
>DUZI01000039.1 GCA_013349595.1 Nitrospirota bacterium | reverse complement strand
TCTGAGATTAGAAAAAGGGCTATTGAATCAGCATTAAAATTACTTAAGGCTGAGGCGGGAAGCATCATCTTTGTTGACCAAGATACAGGGGAACTTTATTTTGACACTGCTATTGGAGATAAAGGTGAAGATGTCAAGAGAATAAGATTTAAAAAAGGTCAGGGCATTGCAGGCTGGGTGGTTATTAATAAAATTGAAGGTGATTTCTTCGTAGAAGATATGGAAATGCTTATCGCCTTATCTAACCAAGTGGCTATAGCAGTTGAAAATGCTCAACTGTATGATGAACTTAGGGAGACCTTTTATTCCACCATCCACACCTTAGCTGATACCATCGAAAAGAGAGACCTTACAACGGCTGGACATACTAAAAGGGTGACAAAATATAGTGTAGCCATTGGAAAGCAAATGAACCTATCTTCCAAAGAATTGATCAATCTAAAATTATCAGCCCTACTTCATGATATTGGGAAAATAGCCCTTAGTGATGAGATATTAAACAAACAAAAAAATTTCAATTACCATGAAAAAAACATTGTCAAGATGCATCCTATCTATGGGGCAGAGATATTGTCTCATATAAATAATCTTAAAGACATTGTTCCATCTGTAAAATATCATCATGAAAGACATAATGGCACTGGCTATCCTGAAGGGCTTCAAGGTGATGAAATTCCGCTGTTTGCAAGGATAATAGCTGTGGCAGATTCCTTTGATTTGCTCTCTTGTAATAGAGAATTTACGAAGTTAGAGGCATTAAAACAGATTCAAAATAAAATCTGGATTGAATATGATGGTGAGGTAGTAAATGCTTTTGTAAGGGCTTTTAAAATAATGCAAAAATCAGAGGAGGAGATTTAATTTATGATTAAAGTAAAGGTTTTAGGATGTTCAGGTGCAGAAATGCCGGGTTTTAATCCTACAAGCTTACTTATAAACGATACAATTTGCATTGATGCAGGGAGCATAACTAACACCCTGTCTGGAAAGAAACAATGGTTGATAAAGGATATCTTTATTACCCATGCACACCTTGATCATATAAGAGGCATTCCCTTTCTTGCAGACAATTTGATTATAAAGAGACCTAATAAAAAGGTTAATGTGAGAAGCATTTATTCTGTAATAAAAACAATTAAAGACAATCTTCTTAATACCTCTGTATGGCCTGATTTTACTGTTATCCCCCATCCTAATAATGGGATAATCAAACTTGTCCAGATAAAAGAAGGAATTCCTGTTGAACTTGCAGACATATCAATTACCGCCTACAAGGTTCATCATTCTGTCCCTGCAGTAGGCTATCTCATTGAAGACAAAATGGCTAACAGAATATTCTTCACTGGTGATACTGGTCCTACAGATTCTACTTGGAGAAAACTTGATGGCATTCCTTTGAAAACACTAATTATTGAGGTGTCTTTCCCAAATAAAATGAAAGAGTTAGCCTTATTAACAGGTCATCTTACAAGTGAATTAATGAAACAAGAAATAGATAAAATAAATCCCAAACCAGAAAGGATATATATTACCCATCCAAAACCACAATTTATTAATCAGATAAAACAAGAACTATCTGCTCTAAAATTAAAGAACCTATCAATGCTAAAAGATGGTGCTATACTTAAGCTTTAGCATATATTTCAATCTCTTTTGTTAAGATGAATGATAAAAAAAGTCTGGCGCTTAATTGACTCAGGTGACTGTGATGCACCTTTTAATATGGCACTTGACGAAGCCATTGCGGAATCAGTTATTAATAACGATAAAGCAACAACACTTCGTCTTTATGGTTGGAATAAGGCTTCTCTCTCCCTTGGAGCCTTTCAAAGATTTACTGATATTGATAATGAATATTGTGCCAAACACGACATACCTATTGTAAGGAGACCTACTGGTGGAAGGGCAATCCTGCATGGAAAAGAGGTTACTTATAGTTTCTCTTCAAGAAATGAAGGCTTTTTCGAGAAGGGTTTGATGGATTCTTATCTAATTATTGCGAATGCCTTTATTAAAGCCTTTACTCATTTAGATATTGCTGTAGATATGAAAGACAAAAAAACTTTGGGAAAAGAACTTATCAAAAGCCCACTATGTTTTAATTCTGTATCAATTGGAGAGATAACTTATAAAGGCAAAAAAATTATTGGCTCTGCCCAAAGGCGATGGCAAAGGGGTTTTTTACAGCAAGGTTCTATTCCATTTATCATTGACTATCAAAAATCTGCAGGTGTCTTTAGACAAGATTTAATTGATGAATTTGGAGAAATATCTAAAATTAATAAATCTATAACCATAGACCATGCTAAGAATGCTATTGTGAAGGGTTTTGAGGAGGTTTTTGGGGTGTCTCTTCAGATCGAATCTCCAAGCCAACAGGAGCTGGATAGGTCTCAGCAACTTCTTCAGGAGAGACATCTTCAATCACTATGGGTTGTAAAGGCAGATAAAAAAATCTGTAAAAGAAGTGAAACATAGCAGAAATCATCAATAAACTTGTATAACTTTGTATAAGATAATTGATTATCTGTAGTGGAAATGTCAGTATAGAGCCAATAATTGGAATTAAAGTAAAAGGTGAACTTATTAGAATTACAATAAGCCCAGATAGAATATAGATAATCATTATAAAAATATAAAAACCCACAGAAGAAGGTTTTGCAAAGACAAACTTTATAGTGTCAATGAAGGATTTCCATGCCTTTGTCTTATAAAAAATAACCATTGCAATACCATAAAAAGTCACAGAAAGGGCTATAAAAATCAACATCAGACCCAAGGAAATCATTAAAAGGGCAAAGAATATGCTCAAAAAAACTGCAAGACTTTCCTCTTGCATCCTTGCAGATTCAATTATATTAGAAGACATATTACCTGTAAAACCAAGTAAAAAAGCAATAATTATAAACACAAAGCTTATTATTACTGAAAAACCCATAACTGGGAAAAAATTATCCTTACCTTCTTTAAAAAAGGTTCCAAAAGAAAACCTCTTATCAGTGTGAATTATACTTTCCTTTAATACACCTGCAACACCACCTATGGCATAAATCCAAACTACTGACACAGATAAAACATAGATAATCAGACTCAAGAGTATTACAAGTGCCATTAGAAAATATTTATTAAGCAGTTCAGCAGACCCCATAAAAAGGCTTTCAAAACTTTTAAGTCTTAAAATATCTGTAAAATCAAGTCCAAAGATTATAAATGCAATAGCAATAGGTATCCCTACAATTATAAAAAAGGCTGTAAAACTAAATATCATCGTTGACATCTGTATCAATACCAATTGCCAGTTTTTATTGATTGTCTTAAAACCATCTTTTAGCAAATCAAAATAAAACACCACTAATTCCCCTTATAGCCTACGACACTTATACCATGTGTATCTGCTAATTTAACAAATTCTTCCCTCTGAAAGATTATGCTCCTGCCTGCCTCTATTGCCAACACCTTTGCATTCACCTTTATCATGCTTTCAAGGGTATTAAGCCCAACTGCAGGGACATCAAGTCTCATATCTTGTTGAGGTTTGCTAATTTTTACAACTACTGCCCCGTCTCCAGCAAAGGTTCCCCCTCTTATAATAGCTTCATCTGTACCTTCTATTGCCTCTACTGCCATTACTGCCATTGATTTAATAACTACAGTTTGTCCTATATCAAGCCTTCCTATCTCTTTTGCTATTTGCCAACCAAAGGCAATATCTTTCATTTGTTCATCTTTAGCTGGAATGGAATTTATGAGCCCTTCTGGAGTTACTAACTCAGGACTAAAAGTGGTCGTGTCAATTATCTCAATTCCTTCGCTCATCAGTTCATCTGCAAGGGCTTTTAACATAACATTATCACCTCTGACTTTTATCTTAAAAAGGACTTTTATTGCCCTCAAATCAGGAGTAATAGCTGTTTTATATAGAAGAGACTTTGGAACTTTGCCTGCAAGTATAATCTTGCTTATGTTGTCTTTTTTGAGTATATTTATTAATTTTCCTAAACGACCAACATTTATCCAATAAGTCTTATGAGCAATCTCCTGAAGCGACTTATCTGCGAGATTTTCTATTGCAATTACGGTGACATGAAAACCCTTTTTCGTTGCATCTTTTGCTATTATTAAAGGCAGAATTCCTGAACCAGCTAATATACCAATTGTTTGCATAGATTCAAATAGTCAAATAATGATTATTCTTCATCAGGGTCTGGGGCTAATTTACGACAAATACCTCTTTTTGATGTCTCGATGAATGAAATAAGTCTCTTTACCTCTTCAATCTGGGGGACTTCATTTCTTACCTTATTTAAGGCATCTTTCAACAAATGATGCTCTTGAAAGATAATCATATAAGCCTTCTTAAGTGCTAAAATAGTTTCCTTTGAAAATCCCCTTCTCCTCAATCCAACTACATTTAACCCATATAGTTGTCCTCTAAACCCAGCTGCAATTACATAAGGTGGAACATCATTTGCTATAGAACTACCACCACCGAGCATCGCATGGGCTCCAATTCTACAAAATTGATGAACAGGAGTTAATCCACCAATCACCACATAATCCTCAACTAAAACATGCCCTCCTAAGGTAGCACCATTTACCAGAATTGTATTATTTCCAACCTTACAGTCATGAGCAATATGTGCATAAGCCATGAAGAAATTATTATTTCCTATTTCAGTAACTCTATCTCCACTTACAGATGCCCTATGAACAGTCATATTCTCTCTAAAAATATTATTATTGCCAATGCTCACATAACAGTCAGTTTCTCCTTTATACTTTGTATCTTGTGGTGGTAATCCAATGGATACAAAAGGATATATTTCATTGTCTTTACCAATAATAACCTTGCCATCTATGACAATATGCGAGATTAATCGAGTGTTTTCGCCAATTATAGTCTCATCACTAACAGTGCAAAAAGGACCTATAATAACTCCATCTGCAAGTTGTGCCTTTGAACTAACTACTGATGTAGGATGGATTGAAATAGACATATAATCAGGCTATTTTATCGGCAATCATAGCTGTGAATTCTGCCTCTGTTACAAGTTTGTCATTTACAAAGACCTGTCCACTTATCTTCCATACTGTATTGCGTCTGTGAGTTGTCTTTACTGAAATCCTCAACTGATCACCAGGTACCACTGGTTTTCTAAACTTTACCTTTTCAATGCTCATAAAGAATATCCCTTTGCCTTTTGCTCCTGATTTATAGGCAAGAAAAGCTGACACCTGTGCCATTGCTTCAACAATAAGCACACCAGGCATAATAGGATTACCTGGAAAGTGTCCTTGAAAAAATGGTTCATTTATTGTCACATTCTTTATCCCCACTGCACTGTCATTCTCATTAAGTTCTATGATCTTATCAATCAATAAAAAAGGATAACGATGAGGAATAACATTTTGTATTTCTATTATATCTATCATATGATTTTACCTCCTTAATACTATTACTGCATTATTTCCACCAAAACCAAAGGCATTACACAGGGCAAAGTTAATATCCTTTTGTCTTGCTTTGTTTGGTGTATAGTCTAAATCACATTCTGGGTCAGGCTCTGTATAATTGATAGTTGGGGGTATGACAGAGTGCTTTATTGCAAGACAAGTAGCTATCAAACCAATTGCCCCCGAGGCACCAAGTGTATGACCAATAAGTGGTTTTATGGCACTCATTGGTATCTTATATGCGTGTTCACCAAAAACATTCTTGATTGAATCAGTTTCAACCTTGTCATTTAAAAGAGTGCCTGTGCCATGACAATTTATATAATCAACCTCCGAGGGCTGAATGTTTGCAAATTTTAATGCCTTTTTGATGGCAATTGCCTGTCCCCTTACATCTGGCGCAGTAATGTGATTCGCATCATGAGATAAACCATAACCAACGATTTCACAATAGGTTTTTGCTGATCTTTCAATGACAGATTGTTCGCTTTCAAGTACTACAAAACCTGCACCCTCACCAAGAACCATACCATCTCTGTCCTTGCTGTAAGGCCTGCATGCACCCTGTGGATCATCATTTCGCCTTGATAAAATCCTCATAGCACACCAGGCACAAAAGATTGACTCGCTCAAGGTAGCATCAGTACCACCACATAATGCCTGTTGGGCGTACCCTTCTTTGATTAGCCTGAATCCCTCACCTATAGCATTTAAACCAGAGGCACAGGCAGTGCTAATAGTGTAACCTGCCCCCATTATGCCATACCTTTTTGAAATATGACATTCTGTGGCGTTATACATTCCCATTGGAATGGTTAGAGGACTTACAAATCGGTATCCTTTAGTATAATAAACCTTGTGTTGAATATTATCTGTACTAATACCACCTAATCCAGTTCCAACAACTAAGGCACAATCATCAGATAAGGAGATATTACTATCTTTTATAGCTTCATCAACAGCAGTTAAGGCAAGATGAGTTACCCTATCTGTATCTTTTATCTCTTTTTTATCGAGTATTTTTAATGGGTCAAAGTCTGTAATCTCACCAGCAATATGAGACCTTAAATGGGAGGTTTCAAAAAAAGTTATCTTCTTTATGCCAGATTTGCCTTCTACTGTACTATTCCAAAAGGCATCTTTTCCAATTCCAATTGCACTGACTACACCAAGCCCTGTAATAAATACCCTATTAGTCATCTTTTTTGAGGTTCTTCTTAACTATATCGATTACACTTTCAATTGTATTCATTGCCATTACATCTTCATCAGGGATAGTAATATCAAAGTTTGCTTCAAAGGCTGAAACGAGTGCAAGTGCCTTTAATGAATCCCCCCCTAAATCAGAAATTGAAGCTGAATCACTTATATCTGCTTCATCAACCTGTAATTCTTCTGCAATAATTTTCTTGACTTTTAATGCTATATCGTCCATTATATTCACTCCTTCTTTAGCTCATGTAAGCTCTTCTCTAACTGCTCAATCCTTTCTTTTAATTCAGGAAGGGTGTGTAACATTTCATAAGCTTTTATGGTCTTTTTGAAGGGTTTTGCTGGCATTCCAAGATAAATATTCTTTGAAAGCTTGCCAGTGACGCCTGAACGAGCACATATAACAGAGCCTGATTCTATCTCTGCATGGTCAGATATGCCTGTCTGTCCTGCAAGGACGACCCCATCTCCTATGATTGAACTCCCCCCAATACCTGTCTGTGCAACTATAATTACATTTTTACCAATTTTAACATTATGGCCTATCTGGACAAGGTTATCAATCTTTGTGCCCTTTCCAATTATTGTGCTCCCTAAGGCTGCCCTGTCTATGGTAGTATTTGCCCCTATTTCTACATCATCCTCAATGATAACATTTCCCACTTGTGGTATTTTTTTATGAACCCCATTATCAAAGACATAACCAAAACCATCGGCACCTATTACAGCACAAGGGTGTAGAATTACATTATTACCTATTAAACAATTATCCATTATGGCAACATTACTGTAAATGACACAATTATCACCAATTTTGACACCTTTGCCAATAAAAACACCAGGATAGATGATTACATTTTTACCTATAAAAGCATTTTCCGATACCACTACATAATCACTAATACAAATACCTTCTGACAAGTTGGCACTATTTGCAATTGATGCCCATTTACTTATGCCTGTAATACAATGACTCTTTTTATAAAAAAGATTTAATAATTCTGCAAAGGCAGATTTATGATTTTTACTAACTATTTGAGGTATTTTTGAAAAAACATCTCCAAGTCTTTTGTGAGTTAAAATTGCAGAACCTTTAAACTCAATTACATCAGGAACCTTATCAGAAGCAATATAAACTATATCTCCTGCACTTGCCTTATCAAATTCACTTATGCCGTTTATGAATATATTACCATCACCATAGAGCATTCCTTTAATATGAGTGGCTATATCCTTTAGTAGCATAGATATTGTAACTTAAAGAACTTTCGGGTATATTAGTTTATTTTTTCTTTGTCTCGTTGTATTTGCTAATAACCTTGTCCGTTATATCTACT
The DNA here is from genome assembly GCA_013349595.1 of Nitrospirota bacterium. GTDB lineage: Bacteria > Nitrospirota > Thermodesulfovibrionia > Thermodesulfovibrionales > Dissulfurispiraceae > DUZI01. The sequence continues at coordinate 2,183 of DUZI01000039.1, read as the reverse complement.
GTTTTGTCAAAATAGAGGAGACCACCTTCTGAACTTTCAATAATAAGTGAATACTTATCTGTCTCACCTATTTTTGTTAAAATTTGTCTTATCTCCTTTATCATCTCTACTTCAACTTCTCTTTGCTTTTTTTGTAGTTCTGCAGTTGCATCAGTAACAAGTCTCTGAAACTCTCTAATAAGTCTTTCAATTTCCTCTTCCCTTGACTTTTTTGCCTCAGCAGATAGTAGAGAAGACTGTTTTTCTAAATCCGCCTTTAATTGTTCTATCTTTTTACCCTTTTCTTCAATGGTTGTTTGTTTATTTTTCTTTGAGGTCTCAATTTCTAAAATGGACTTTTTGCCTGCTTCAGAATCATTTAAGACCTTTAATAAGTCAACTACCCCAACCTTTAGAGTTTGGGCACCAACAGGGTTTACCAAACTAACTGATACAATAAAAGCAATAACCAAAAACAAAACTCTTTTCATCTCCTAAATCCTCCATGTTTGATTTTATTAAGAAAGTAAATCTTAGAAAAATGAACCAAAGGTAAACTCAAGCTTGCTTGTTGTCTCTCCATGCTTTCTATTAAGATTATAACCCCATTCCACTCTTATAGGTCCCATTGGTGATATCCATCTAATTCCAAAACCACTGGTATATTTCAAGCCCCTACCGAAACCATCACCTCTGTCAAAGGCTTTACCTGCATCAAAGAAAACAAGACCTTTGAATTTATATTCTGAAATAATGGGGAAGATATATTCCGCATTAAAGACTATCTCCCTTTCACCACCTATTACCTCATTGTTAATATCTTTCGGTCCTGCCTCACCATAGGCAATACCTCTTATAGTGTTAATCCCTCCAACATAATATCTCTCATAAATAGGAAGCTTCTTTCCAAAGAGACCTGTTGTAAGTCCTATCCTTCCTCTTAAATGAATAGTTGACAAGTCAAAGACAGGGAAATACCATCCAGAATCAAATAGTATTTTATAAAAGGCAGTGGTTCCACCAAGACCTGCAAGGGTAGTATAGATTGCATTCTTTGAGCCTCTTATTGGGTCAAGGTTATTGTCCCTTGTATCCCTTGCAACGGTTAAACTCACACTACTTGTTAGATTAGTGCCCTCTTGATCCTTTATCAAATCTGAGGCAGTAACATTTATATCATATATGGTAGCTCTTTCAATGTTATAGGCAATTGATGCCCCCCAATATTCACCAAAACTTCTTCCAAAGGAAATCTCAAAACCTGTTGACTTCCTTGAAAATTCTGCATATTCTCTCTTAATTCTATAGAGGCTTGTGCCAAAGGAGATTGGTTTATCCATAAAATAGGGGTTTCTAAAAGATATGTCATAGTAAGAACTAACTCCACCCAATTCAGCCCTTGCCTTAAGATAATAACCTTTACCAAGAAAATTACCCTGTGTTATGTCAACCATACCTATGAGTTTATCTACTGAGCTATATCCACCACCAAAACTAATAAAACCAGTGGGTTTCTCTTTCACCTTAATATCAATATCAACAATCTTTTCCTCTGTTTTAGGCTTAGGGATAATCTCAATGGGTTCAAAATATTGAAGATTATTTAACCTTTCATAGGTCCTCTTTAGGGCAGAACCGCTGAAATAATCACCCTCATCAAGTCTGACCTCTCGTCTAATGACCTTGTCTTCAGTCTTTGTATTCCCTGAGATTTCAATCCTTCCTATCCTGTATTTATCTCCCTCTTCAATCCTGTAAAGAACCTTAACAAGTCTAGTAGCATCATCGGTTGTTATTTCTGGATAGACTGACACAAGGGCATAACCCCCATTGTAGTAAATCCCATTAATTGAATTAATATCAGATTTGATTGTAGATTTATTAAAAATTTTCTTTGGCGTCAGCTTGATTAGTTTTGTTAAAACATCATTGCCAAAGGCCTTATTACCAGATATATTTACAGACTCTAATGTATATTGATCCCCTTCTGACAGAGGTATTACAACAATCATTGATTCCTTATCATCAGCAATCTTTATAGTGGGTTCGCCAACAGTGATTTTAAGATAACCATTATCAAGATAAAGGTCTTTTATCTTTTCTAAGTCTTCCATTACTACATGCTTTTTGTAGTAACCTTTGCCTGTAATAAATGAAAACAGACCCCTCTCAGTTGTCTTCATGGCACCCTTAATCTTTGAAGC
>DUZI01000038.1 GCA_013349595.1 Nitrospirota bacterium | reverse complement strand
CCAATTATTATATTTCCATTACTGTCCTTTTGTAGTTCTTCATAAATTGCATCCCATGAACCAATATCATTCCAGTGTAAATCCATAGGGACAAGGGATAGTAAGCTTGTTTTTTCAATAATTCCGTAGTCAATTGATATGTTTGGCATTTCTGAATAAGCTTTTATAAGTTCGGTAAAATCTAATCTTAAAAGTGAAGCTACATCTGGCATTAATTGGTTAAATTGCTCTATCATAAGGTCAATAGTGAAGGCAAAGATACCAGAATTCCAATAATAATCACCATTTCTAACGTATGTTTGGGCAGTCTCTAAGTCTGGTTTTTCAACGAAATTATCAACATAGGGAAAAAGTGTATTGTTAATTCTAATCCTCTCATTACCAGCCTTGATGTATCCATAACCTGTATCAGGGCGAGTAGGTTTTAGCCCAAAGGTGACAATCCTGCCTTCTTTTGCAAGTAACTCCCCATAATTTAGATATTCCACAAACTTTTCTTCAGGGTAGACTATATGGTCAGAAGGGCAGACTAATATAACATCTCTTTTATTGGCACCAAGTGCTTCAAGAAAATACTTTATTGCAAATGCAATGGCAGGGGCAGTGTTCTTTGATAAGGGTTCGAGCAATACTTGTTTTTCAGTGAACTGAAAGCCCATTTTAGCTAAATCTGAATGGACATAAAACTTATAGTCACGGTTTGTTGACACTACTATATCATCAGCTTTAATAAAATTTAGAAGCCTACCAACAGTTTGTTGAAAGAGTGTCTTATTACCAACTAGTCTAATAAATTGTTTTGGAAAATCTTTTCTTGATAGAGGCCAAAGCCTTGTGCCACCACCACCTGCAAGTATTAGTGCCTTCATTATTTTGACTCCTTTAATTAAAAATATATCATTACTTTAAGAGAATCCTTAGCTTCTATAACTAAGGAATAAGCCTTTGCGGTATCATCAATGGTGAATCTATGGGTTATAAGTCTTTCTGGTTTTATTACGCCTTTAACAATAAGTTCAAGTGCTTCTTTTGTATCATTTGGACCACAGGAGTAACTATTTATAATAGATATATCTTTAAAATAAAGTTCATTGATAGGTAGTTTTAGATAGTCCTTTGGATCAGCAGGGCTAAAAAAAACGACAGAGCCACCAGGGGAGATTAAATCAAAAGCAGATTCCATTGCTGTGAGATTATTAGGACAAACAATAACAACTTGAGCCATCCTACCTTTGGTTATTTCATTTAAAACTTTGTTAGCATCTAATTTACTGTAATCAATGACTGCATCTGCACCTATTTCAAGGGCTTTGTTAATTCTGAAAGGGATTTTATCAATGCAAATAACCCTTGAGGCGCCGTAGTATTTTGCAAGCATTACATGAATCTGTCCCATTATACCAAGACCTATAATGACAACATTATCACCTTTTTGAATATTAGCCCTTTTTAAAGACTTAACTACACAGGCAATCGGTTCAATCATAGCACCATCTTCGTAGGATATTTGCTGTGGTAATAAAAGGGTATCGTTTTTTAGATTAATTTCTGGTACAAGTATATACTCTGATATACCGCCGGGTATAATCTTGCTGTCTTTCCAAGTCTGACAGTGGACATAGTCCCTTCTGTTACAAAAATTACAATTAAGACAGGGTGCATGATGATGGACGAATACCCTTGATCCTTCTTGGATGTCAGGTCTAAATTCTTTTACCCTTGAGCCAACCTGAACTACCAAACCAGCAGGTTCGTGTCCTAATACGAGTGGTGCTTTTTTTTCAACATACCAAGGCATTACATCGCCTGAGCAAATACCTGAAAACTTTGTCTGTATTAAAACTTCCTTCTCACCTAACTTTGGTACGAGGATATCTTCTATTCTTATATCACCAAAACTGTAAAGTTTTGCAGACTTCATTAATCTATAAATTGATGAGCCTTCTGAAATAGTCAATAGTTTTGATAAGACCTTTTTTTAAATCTATTTTTGGATACCAATCTAATTTTTCTTTTGCGAGAGTTATGTCAGGTCTCCTTTGGCGAGGGTCGTTTATGGGAAGTGGATGGTATGAAATCTTAGACTTTGAATTTGTCATTTTTATACAAAGTTTTGCTAATTCAAGTATTGAAAACTCCTTTGGATTTCCAAGATTTACAGGTCCAGTGAAATCGTCAGAACTGTTCATAAGTTTTATAAAGCCATCAATCATATCATCTACATAGCAAAAACTCCTTGTCTGTAAACCATCACCATAGACAGATATTTCTTCTCCTTTTAAGGCTTGTATAATAAAATTACTCACTACTCTTCCATCATTAGGGTGCATCCTTGGACCATAGGTATTGAAGATTCGAGCAACTTTGATAGTGAGTTTGTGTTGACGATGATAGTCAAAAAAGAGTGTTTCAGCACATCTTTTACCCTCATCATAACAAGCCCTCGGTCCAATTGGATTGACATTTCCCCAATAGGTCTCTTTTTGTGGATGTTCTACAGGGTCCCCATAGATTTCACTTGTTGATGCTTGTAATATCTTTATTTTGAGCCTCTTTGCAAGACCAAGCATATTAATACTCCCGTGCACAGAGGTCTTTGTTGTCTGGACAGGATCAAATTGATAGTGAATTGGGGAAGCAGGACAGGCAAGGTTATAGATTTCATCCACTTCTAAATAAAGGGGAAAGCAAATATCATGTCTAAGAACCTCAAAAAATGGATTATTTAATAAATGGACAATATTTGACTTATCACCAGTATAGAAATTGTCAACACATATGACTTCATTTCCATCTTTTAAAAGTCTTTCGCATAGGTGTGAACCAAGAAAACCAGCACCACCAGTTACAAGAATTCTTTTTTTAATAGAACTTTTCATTATCTATTCCATCCTTAATAATTTATATAGGAGATGAGATATTGATCTCATAGGTTCCAATACTAACTTGTGTTGATAAATTAGCATCCCAAAGGAGTGAAGTTACTTTTGACTTTGATTTTGCAGGCACGATTAATAAAAGTTTTACATTTTCTTTTGATATAGATGTCCATAGACTTTTACTGTTTTCATTTATAGTTTGTTCTGTCTCTACGCATATGTAAGCTATCTTTAATCCGTGGTTAGACAAAATTATATTTGGAGATGAGTGTTTAGAAACTATTACTTCTGAGTATTGTTTTGCATATTTAGATTTAAGATGCTCTATGACAAGTTCCTTTAAAAGTTCATCAGTTTCCATACTATTAGTTCACCTTTTGTTTCCTTTAAAATCTACATTAATAACCTTGCCTTTTGTTGTTGGCTCAATCTCTTCATTAGTTTCATTATTATCAAGAGGTGTCTTTGAGTTCTTATCTATTGATTTGCTAAATGTTGTAAATTGCTCCTCTTGGTTAAATTTTACAACAAGATTTGTATTAATATCAGGGGAAAATATGGAAATTATATTTTTTGATGGAATTAGACAATTTTCTATCTTTGTACCAAAGCCTAGTTTTGCATAAATAAAACCATCAGTCCATTGAAAGTTCATTTTGTTGTTAAATACCAAGACTAATCCATTTTCTTGTTCGTCACCAACAAAACCTCTCTTTCCAATTATCACATCCTCTGAGTATTTCACAACAATAAAAACACGTCCTATCATATTTAACAAACTAAAAAAAACATATTTTTTTAAATCATCTAAATTCTGGCCAGCCACCATGTATCACTCCTTATATGAGACATTGGTATATTATAGCAAGTATAGTTTTTTATTTCTTTCAAATAAACCTTCTTTTTTAGAAAAAAAAGGCAAATTGTTATTAAAATATTAAAAATTGATTATTATCCTTAGAGATATCTAATTCAATAATCAGTATTTCTCCTCATAATTGTATTTTAATTGTAGCAAAACTAATTTTGTTTAAATATTTTGAATCTTACCCAAAAATAGCGATAGAACTAAAAAGCTTAATAAAATCAGCAAGTAAGATAGGAAGGGCTGGTGAGGGATTATTATACAACACCTTATAAAAAAAGTTCCTAGGGGGGTTTTGTCATAAGGTATTGTTTTAAATGTATAAATCAAAATTATAAATAAAATTTGTCGATTATAAAAATCCTGAAACAGCCCTTACTATCGCTATTTTAAGGTCTTAATGATGTATTTAGAGTTTTCTCCCTTTAATGCTATAATAGTAAAGTTTTTTAAACACTTTCTTAGGAGGATATCCTGTATGAACAAAGATAAGCTCAAGGCACTTGAAAATGCTATATCTCAGATAGAAAAAAGTTTTGGTAAGGGCTCAATTATGAAACTTGGCTCTGCAGGAGTTACGGAAGGGATTCAGGTTATCCCTACTGGTTCAATAGCCTTAGACATAGCAACAGGGGTAGGAGGCTTCCCTAAGGGTAGGGTGATAGAGATATTTGGACCTGAATCATCAGGTAAGACAACACTTGCACTAAGTGCCATTGCTCAAGCACAAAAGACAGGTGGTACCGCCGCTTTTATTGATGCTGAACATGCCCTTGATATTAATTATGCCTCAAAACTTGGTGTAAATATTGAGGAATTACTTGTATCACAACCAGACACAGGTGAGCAGGCACTTGAGGTTGCAGAGACACTTGTTAGGAGTGGGGCAGTTGACATAATAGTGATTGATTCTGTGGCTGCACTTGTCCCTAAGGCAGAGATAGAAGGTGAGATGGGTGAGGCACATATGGGATTACAGGCAAGGCTTATGAGTCAAGCGCTCAGGAAACTTACTGCAGCAATATCAAAATCACAAGGAACAGTCATCTTTATTAATCAAATAAGGATGAAAATAGGCATCATGTTTGGCAGTCCAGAGACAACTACTGGTGGTAATGCACTCAAGTTTTATGCCTCGATGAGACTTGATATTCGCAAGATTGATAATCTTAAAGATGGACAGGATGTAATAGGTAGTAGGGTAAGGGTAAAGATTGTAAAGAATAAGGTTGCTCCACCTTTTAGGCAGGCGGACTTTGATATTTATTACAACGAAGGAATATCTAGGATTGGTGAAATTATTGACATAGGCTCAGAAAAGGGGATAATTGAAAAGTCAGGTGCTTGGTATAGTTATGGAGGCACAAGGATTGGGCAGGGTAGAGAAAATGTGCGTGAGTATTTAAAAAAGAATCAAGATGTAGTAGAAGAGGTTACCTTGAAGATTATGTCTTTAACAGAACCCAAAAAGGTTAATGTTGAAAGTTAATAAAGAAAAGTCAATTCTTGAGTATGCCTATCGTCTTCTTGCTTTAAGGGACAGAAGTGAGATAGAGATGAGACATCGCCTTATTAAAAAGAGTTATGAAAATGATGAGATTGATAAAACTATTTCTCATCTCAAAGAACTTGGTTATATCGATGACAAGAAACTTGCAGAAAAGCTAATCAGATTTGCTATTATTAATAAGAACTATGGTAGGAAGTATATAAAGCCATTTCTTTTATCTAAAGGAATAGATGAATCAGTAATAAATAATCTTACTATTTCAGATGAGGAATTCAAAGAATCTGCTGAGAGTTTTATAATCAAGCAGAAAAAAATTATTAAAAATAAGATAGGACAAGGGGATAAAAAGCAAGATTTACTTTGTAAGATAATAAAAGGTTTACAGAGTAGGGGACATGATTATGAGACAATCAAAGAAGCCCTTTTAAATAAAGGAGAATCTAATGTCTGAGAAAAAGAGCATAATTATTATCAAAAAGGTTAAAAAAGGGCATGGTGGAGCTCATGGTGGTAGTTGGAAGGTTGCTTATGCAGATTTTGTAACAGCCATGATGGCTTTCTTTTTATTATTATGGTTACTTGCTATGGTATCTCCAGAAAAAAGGGCAGCCCTATCTCAATATTTTAAGCATTTTAGTTTATTTGATAAAGGCGGACATTCCTTCATGTTGGAAGGGCAGCCTCAGATGGTTTCACAGCAAGGAAGCACAAGCCCTAAACAAGGTCTGACCTTTGGCAGTGGTGATAATAAAGAAATTACTCCTAAAGACATAAGTGATAAGGTCAAGCAAACTATATCTGATAAGCTTACATCTTTTAAGAATCAGATTATGGTTGACATATTTGAAGGGGGTGTGAGAATTCAAATTTTTGATCTGGAAGGAAAATCACTTTTCAGACCAGGGAGTGCTGAATTAAGTACCATTGCAAGGGAGATTATTAAAGTGGTCTCTGAAAGCATCAAGGATATACCTAACAAGATAGCCGTAGAAGGACATACAGATTCCTCACCATTAAGGCTGGGCAAGATATCAAATTGGGAATTATCATCCGAAAGGGCCTCATCAGCAAGACGTGAACTTGAGTCAAATGGCATTGATACAACAAGGATTGCAAGGGTGGTTGGATATGCAGACACAGAACCACTCTTTGTTGACGATCCAAATGATACAAGGAACAGAAGGATAAGCCTGATTATTCTTCAAAAAACGCCTGAGGCAATTACAGAAAGAAAAAAGCAAAGTGAGAATCAAAATCCCTTTTCAAAGACAATTAATTGAACCTTTTTTTGAACTATGATATTATTAGCAGTTTTCATTTAAATCTTATAAATTTAAGGAGATAATTATATGCTTGAACAAGAAATTGTTGAGATTTTGAAACAGCAAAATGAGGAATTTAAAAAACTTGCACTAGAACATAGGGAGTTAGATACAAGGCTTTCAGAAATAACAAAAAAACCTTATCTCACTCCAGAAGAAGAGGTTGAGAAAAAAAGGATGCAGAAAGAAAAGCTTATGAAAAAAGACAAGATGGCTGATTTGATCAGAGAATATAAAAAGAATCATAGCTAAAAAGGTAAATCAATGAAACTAAAGAGTAAGATAATTAAAGAAGGACTTGAGAGAATGCCCCATAGGGCATTGCTTTATGCAACAGGTATTCATCCATCAGATATGGACAAACCATTCATAGGTGTGGCAACTAGTTTTACAGACCTTATACCCGGACATATAGGAATGAGAGATTTGGAGAGGTTTATAGAAAAGGGTGTTCATTCTGGTGGTGGCACACCCTTTTTCTTTGGGATTCCAGGAATATGTGATGGTATTGCTATGGGTCATAAAGGCATGCATTACTCCCTTGCCTCTAGGGAATTGATAGCTGATATGATAGAGACCATTGCAGAGGCGCACTGTCTTGATGGCCTTGTATTGCTTACTAATTGCGATAAAATAACCCCTGGAATGCTCATGGCATCTGCCCGTCTTGATATTCCATCTATAGTTGTTACAGCAGGGCCTATGATGGGGGGACATTATAAGGGCAAGAGGTTAAATCTCACAAGTGACACCTTTGAGGCAATCGGTAAATTCAAGAGAGGCCTTATAAAAGAAGAAGATCTTAAAGGGCTTGAGATGTGTGCCTGTCCTGGTGCGGGTTCCTGTCAAGGCATGTATACTGCAAATACGATGGCATGTATCACTGAGTCACTTGGAATGAGTTTACCAGGTTGTGCATCAATGCCTGCAGTAACAGCAAGCAAGAGGAGGATTGCCTTTGAGAGTGGTATGAGGATTGTAAACCTTGTTAAGAAAAATCTTACTCCACGAAAGATAATGACAAAAAATGCCTTTGATAATGCCATTAGGGTTGATCTTGCCCTTGGTGGTTCAACTAATACAGTTTTACATATCCCTGCCATTGCCAATGAAGCAAAGGTGAAACTCTCAATTGAGACCTTTGATTTATTAAGCAAAACAACACCACACATCGCCAATATGATTCCCTCAGGGCAACATTTTATGGAAGATTTATACTATGCAGGTGGTATACCAGCAGTTTTAAATAGATTAAGAAACCTTTTAAAATCAAGCCCTACAGTAGCAGGTTTGGACATAAAAAAGATAGCAGAATCAGCAGAGATTTATGATGAAGATGTAATTAGGCCATTGTCAAAGGCATATCATAAAGAAGGAGGCATTGCAATCCTTAAAGGTAATCTTGCACCAGACGGGGCTGTAATTAAACAGACCGCTGTTAGCGAAAAAATGTTAGCTTTTAAAGGCAGTGCCAGGGTTTTTGATTCTGAAGAATCTGCTATGGAAGCAATTCTCAAGGGTTCAATCAAGGCTGGAGAAGTAATAGTTATCAGATACGAAGGACCTAAAGGTGGACCTGGTATGAGAGAAATGCTCTCACCAACATCAGCAATTACAGGCATGGGGCTAAACGATTCTGTTGCACTTATAACTGATGGGAGATTTTCAGGAGGGACAAGGGGCCCTTGCATAGGTCACATATCCCCTGAGGCAATGGAAGGTGGTGTAATTGCAGTTGTTCAAGAAGGTGACATTATTAGTATTGACATAAAAAAGAGGAAGTTAACCCTTGAGGTTCCTGATGAGGAGATTCAAAAGAGACTCTCCCAATGGAAACAGCCCAAACCAAAGATAAAAAAGGGATATCTAAGTAGATATGCAAGACTAGTAAGCTCTGCTGCAAGCGGAGCAATAATGTCTTGATAATATTTTAATAGGGGCGAATTAATAATCACCCCTACTGATAGAATTTAAATCTAAGAAAATATTAAAAAATCAATTATTTTCTACCTCCTTAAAATAGCGCTTAGGAAGGGCTGTTTCAGGCTTTTTATAATCGACAGATTTTTATTTAATTTTGCTTTATTCATTATAATGAAATGCCTTATGACAAAGCCCTAGGAACTTTTTTTATAAGGTGTCGTATAAAAATCCTTCACCAGCCCTTCCTATCTTACTTGCTAATTTTATTAAGCTTTTTAGTTCTATCGCCGATTTTGGGTACTTTATTAGAAATGATGACTAATTGAATTTTAGATAAGTATTGCTACAAACTATTTTTTTTATCTAAAAAGATCTCTTCCTCCTGTTTATTTTTCATTTTTTTGACAAGATCCTCATAGGAACTTTGTCTGATAATCCTATTGAACTGATTTCTATAATTACTTACTAAGCTAACACCTTCAATGATAACATCATAGACAAACCATTTTGTCTCTTTTTTCATCAATTTGTAATCTATGGGTATCTCAAGCCCTCTCTTTGTAATGATTTTACTCCTCACAAGGGCATTGTCGCCATCAATCTTTTCATCTAAGTATTCAATCTTTTCATCTGAATAACTCTCAATTTTTTTTATATAAGACTTTTCAAGAAGATCTGAAAAGAGTAGAACAAATTCCTTTTTCTCTTGAGCAGTTCTCTTTTGCCAATGTATTGAAAGTGACCTCTTTGTCATTTCCTCAAAATCAAAGACCTCTGTAATTGTCTTTTTAATTGATGACCTTCTCAAATCTGAATTTTGTGGCTTCTTTAAATCTTTATCCCTTAATATATCTATCACCTTGTCAGTAGTCCTGTTTACAGTTTTTAAGGGCAAAGTATCAGCATAGGTAAAAGTAGTGGTGAATAATAAAGCTGTAATTATTGATAAGACAGAAAATATAAATCTCATTAATTCCTCCTATGTTTTTACAAAGTATTGTCAAGATTTATGTGTAAATTCCTTTAAAGATTTTTTTTTCTCCATTGTTCGTTCAGGTGATTAAGTAATTATACAATTCTCTCAATACTGTGGTCATGGTTGAAACAACTCATTGGCCTTGTTTTTCTTTTCACCTCCCTGAAGGCCCTCTCTATGACATTTGTCGTTTTCAACTTGACTTATACTTGACACCTCCTGTTTCTCCCAAAAATCTCCTTATATGTTCTTGTATTCTCTCCATAAATCTGTTAATTTTATATTCGTCAGTTCCTTTGCTGACACTTTCTTTTTCCTGACAGAACAATGAAGAATACACCTTAATCTTTTTGCTCTTTTAAATTTACAATAAATATTTTACAATACTTACAAGTTGATGTATCAAGCATTCCTCTAATCCTTAAAATAGCGCTTAGGAAGGGCTGTTTCAGGATTTTTATAATCGACAAATTTTATTTATAATTCTGATTTATACATTTAAAACAATGCCTTATGACAAAGCCCTAGGAACTTTTTTTTATATGGTGTCGTATAAAAATTCCACACCAGCCTTTCCTATCTTACTTGCTGATTTTACTAAGCTTTTTAGTTCTATCGCTATTTTTGGGCTAATCTTTGATGAAAGGGCATCAATAGAAAAAGGCTTTTGTATGAAATTATAGCCCTCATCGATTATCGCTTCATAAGTAATCATATTTTGAGTGATAGCATGACATAATGAGTG
>DUZI01000037.1 GCA_013349595.1 Nitrospirota bacterium | reverse complement strand
ATTTCATAATTTCAAGATAATCTGATATATCTTCAGCCTCCATACCACTAGATTGTAATAACTTCTGAATCATGTCTTTTTTATACAATTCCATATTCCCTTTGTATTTACCATCAAGGGCTATTGCCATTATGAGTGTATTTATCGCATTTCCATAATAACCCTTCTTATTCCAAGCAAGAGCCAGACCATAATAAGAAAGGAAAAAATCACTAACAAGCCTTATGGAACTTTGAAAAGACCTTATGGCGTCGTCATATTTTTTCATCCTGTAGTAGGCTGTGCCAAGATTGTAATAAGCCCTTTCTGGATATTGATACAGAGGGTTATTTAGAGCCTTAGAAAAAACTTGGACTGCCTCTTCATAGTTACCTTTTTGAAGGTTAATCACACCAATATTGTTATAGGCTTCAGAATTTCTACCATCAATCTCAATGACCCTTCTAAATAAAGCCATTGCCCTTTCATTTTCACCAAGTTGCATAAAAACTATTCCAAGACCATTGAGAATGTCTTTATTGTTTGGATCAAGTTCATAAGCCTTGTGAAGTTGCACATAAGCCATCTTAATATTTCCCTCATTTAGGCTCGAAATCCCCATCTTATAGTTATATTCAGCATCTTTTTGAATATCCTCAGATGGTTTACTTGGTTTTAAAGCACAACTACTTAAAAAAATAATAAATAACAATAAAATTACTGTCAAAAATCTACTCATTCCATCCTCCGTGTCTTACAAAGAGAGTTTAACTGTTACCGAAATCCAGCGATAAAGAACTGTTTCAAAACATCGCTATTCACTTCAGAGAGCCCCATCCTTATTGCTGTATTTGGATGCTAATATTATTTATAAATAAGATGAAAATGTAAAATTTAAAGCCTCACCCAAAATCTGCGATACAACTAAAAAACTTAATAAAATAAGCAAGTAAGATAGGAAGGGCTGGTGAAGGATTTTTATACGACACCTTATAAAAAAAGTTTCTAGGGCTTTTTCATAAGGTATTGCATTATAATGAATAAAGAAAATTAAATAAAATTTGTCGATTATAAAAATTCCGAAACAGTCCTTCCTATCGCTATTTTAAAGCCCCATACTATCCCTTATTAATTTTAGAGTATTTTCACAATAGTCAATGGCATTGATTTTTTCATTTTTTATTTTTTTGAAATAAAAACCATCTTTCATAAATCTCAAGTCCTTTATTTTTTTACTAAGTCCATTTAACACATTAAAAACTTTTACAAAATATTCTTCAGAAATACCATATTGCTCTAAATCATGATTTAAAAAATAAAATCTAAAACATTCATTGTCTTCATAGACTTTAACAATAAATAAAATTCTTGCAAGGATTTTAATGTTTAATAAGGTAAATAGATTTTCTATAACCGCTGGAAGTTTTCCAAATCTATCAATTAATTCTATTTTTAAATCCCTTAGTTCTTCAAGACTCTTACAATCAGAAAGCCTACGATAAATACTTATACGAATGGTCACATCTTCGATGAAATCTTCAGGAATATATGAAGAGATTAATAATCTTATTTCAGGATTTAAGGTAGCATATCGTATCTCACCTTTTATAGTGGCTACTGCCTCTTCAATCATTTCCATATACATATCAAACCCTACCTTTGCAATATGTCCTGATTGTTCAGCACCAAGTATATTGCCTGCACCTCTTATTTCCAAGTCTTTTAAAGCTAATCTAAATCCTGCACCAAGATAAGCCAAATCTTGCACAGCTTGTAATCTCTTCATGGCATCTTCAGATATACTCTCTCTTTCTGGTATTAAAAGATAGGCATAGGCTTGAACATTGCTTCTCCCTACCCTACCCCTTAATTGATATAAATCAGAAAGACCGAATAAATCAGCCCTGTCAACTATAATTGTATTTGCAGACGGGATATCAAGTCCTGCACCTATTATGGCAGTGCAAACAAGTACATCAACTTGTCTATTCATAAAACTTAACATCACCTTTTCTAAGTCTCTTTCAGGCATACCACCATGTGCAACTGCAACTCTGATTTCCTTTATCATCATTTTAATCTTTTCTATCTTTTCATCAAGTTGGTTAATTCTGTTATATACATAAAAAACCTGTCCTTGACGGCGCAATTCCCTATCAATTGCTTCTCTGATAATCTCTTCATTGTAAACAGATGTAAATGTCTTTACCGCCACCCTATCCTCTGGTGGAGTTTCAATTATAGTCATATCTCTTATGCCTGACAGAGACATCTGAAGGGTTCTTGGTATAGGGGTGGCTGTCAATGTTATAACATCAACCCCCTTTCTTAGTTCTTTCAGTCTCTCTTTTTGCTGAACTCCAAACTTCTGCTCCTCATCAATAACAAGGAGTCCTAAATCAGCAAACGAAATGTCTTTTCTTAAAAGGGAATGAGTGCCAATTATAATGTCTATTTCATGTTTTGAGAGGGCTTTTAGTGTCTTTGCCTTTTCAGAGGGTGACCTGAATCTACTCAATAAATCAATCTTGACATCAAAACCACTAAATCTTGCCTTAAGGGTTCTGTAATGCTGTTCTGCTAAAATAGTGGTTGGCACCAAAAAAGCAACCTGTTTTTTATCATAAACTGCCCTAAAGATAGCCCTCATCACCACCTCAGTCTTTCCGTAACCTACATCTCCGCAAAGAAGCATATCCATAGGTTTAGGAGAGGTCATAATCTTTAAAATATCTTCTGTGGCTTTTAACTGGTCTGGTGTTATCTGATAGTTAAAAAAATCATCAAATTCTCTATGCAAGACTGTGTCTTCAGAGAATTGAAAACCCTTTACCACTGACCTTTCAGCATATAGTTTAGTCAACTTTTGGGCAATCTCTTCTGCACCAAGTCGGGCTTTGAGTTTTCGCTTTAACCAATTTTTTGAACCAATAGTGTCAACCACAGGGAATTGACTATCTGAAGAACTATGTTTCTGTATAAGATGAATATTCTCAGCAGGTATATAAAGAGTGCCGTTGTTATATTCAATGATAATCACATCACATTCGTAATTACCTACTGATTGCCTGCTTAATCCCTTAAACCTTCCTATGCCATAATCTTTGTGAACCAAATAATCACCTATCTTTAGTTCTTCAAGATTTAGCAATATTCTTGATAGTTTCTGCCTCTTGCTTGCCTTTATAGGCAGTCTATCACCAAATATTTCTTTATCTGATAGAATTATTATAGAGTCCAAATTGAGACCACTTGATAAATCACCATTAGTGATACACCTTAATCCATTGTAACAACCTGCTTCATCTAATTGAACATAAGGCAATAGATTATCCTTTCCCTGTAATAAGTCATTTAATCTTTCACCTTGTGCCCTTGATTGCATGACAAATAAGATGGGTGTTGGTGCAGACAGAACAAATGAAGCAATTTCACTGAATGATTTTCTTTCATTTGAAAAAATGCCAAGACCTGAAAAGCCTTTTTCATTTGCATTAATAAAATCAGTACTTATCTGTCTATGATAAAGCCTTATTGGTTCTTCTATTGATGAAATCTCTATTTCTCTTATTTTTGATGCAACTATTAAGGATGACTTTTTGAGAATGGAAAGTTGATTTAGTAGGTCTTCTGAAGAAATTCTCTCTAATGCTGAAAAGATTATGACTTTATCACAATTTCTTACTGAAAGTTGGGTTTCTATGTCAATAATCCTTATTGATTCAATTGTATCACCAAAAAATTCTATCCTGACAGGTTCATTAGAAGTGCATGGAAAAATGTCAAAGATAAATGTCCTTTGTGTAAATTCACCCTTGTCAATAACCATAGAGACTTCCCTGTAACCATTTTTTAAAAGCCATTGTCGTAACACATCTCTTTCAATCTCCCCATTTAAGGCAAGAGTTTTAAATCCTTCATCTAATGAAAAGATGTCAATAGATTGATTAATTGCTTCAAGACTGGTAATCAGACTACAAGATGAATTATGCAGATATTGTCTGAGTGCCTCTATCCTTTTACCAACCATTTCAATATTTGATGAAATGGGAAAAAAAACAACCTCCTTGTTTGTGTTTAAAAGGTTTTTGAAAAAGATAAAATCTTGAAAAAGTTGCCTTGATGATTCATAGTCTTCTTCAATTAGGAGAAAGCTGTTAGGCATCAGATTTAAAAAAATAGAACTATGAGGAATGGAAATATTATTTATTTTTTTACTTGTAACATTTTTTTCTATTTCAGAATGAAGCCTTCTTGCTTCTGATGTGATTAATTCACTAAAAACCTTAGACATGATTCCTGAGCATCAATTCAATAGGGTGAGGATTAAGATATACTTGTTTTTTTACATAAGACTCATCGTAAAGCCTTACATAGTGATTTAATAAGGTAATTGGCACTATTAGTGGCAAGTAACCTTTATGATAATTATCAATAACCTCAATGAGTTCTTGTTTTTGATTTGAGTTAATCCTGTCTTTGAAATAGCCCATTATATGATGCAATACATTTACATTTTTTTTTACTGTAGCAATCTTTTTGAGTCCTTCCATGAGTGAGGTAATATATAGATTTTCAAATTCTTCAGCATTGTATTTTTTCTGATTAGCAATTAATTTGCCAAGAAATCTATAGTATTCAACACTATGAGACAAGATTAAAAACTTATGTCTTGTATGAAACTCAATTATATCTGAAATTCTTGAAGATTTTGAGTTTTTTGGATTATCTTTTACAATGCTTTGCCATCTATAATAGAGAAAAATCCTCTCAATAAAATTTTCTCTTAAAGACGCATCATTAAGTCTACCTTCATCTTCAACTGGGACAAGGGGGAATCTATCCATAAAAGCCTTTGCAAAGAGCCCCACTCCTTTATTAACTGGGATACCCTCTTTGCCATAAACTTTAACAGCCCTCATGCCTGAACTTGGAGATTTACTCTTGAATACAAAACCACATAAATTCAATCCCTCTAATTCTTTCAGTTTCAGAACAATCCATCGTTGCATCCTCTCTGTATGATCAATCTGTGTCTTTATGGTGACCAGTCTCGGAGAATGTATTTCACCTACAAGTCGCATTGCTTCTCTTGGTATGGGTAATCCACACTCTACTTCTGGGCAGACAGGGCTCCAGTTTACATATTTACCAAGGGTGTCTCTTAGATAGAGATCCAACTTATGACCTCCATCATAGCGAACCTTGTTACCTAATAGACAAGAACTTATGGCGAGATTAATTTTTTCCATCTTTTTATCCCCCTGCTAAAATAAACAGGGGGAACATTATGTATTTTAATTGGATGGAATTGTCATATAGATGGTTGAGCCATTTCTATATAGATATATCAAAGCACCTTGACCCTTCTTCATCTGTGATAGGACATTTACATAGTCTTTGGTATTATTAATCTTCTTTTTATTAATTTCTATGATAATATCATTTTCATTTAAAAACTGCTCCGCAAAGACCCCCTCTGCAATTTCAACTACAATCACGCCTGTAATCCTTTTTGGTAAAGACAAGGCTCTCCTAATTTCTGGGGTAATGTCTTGCACCTTTACACCCTTTAAAACCCCTTCTGTTGGTGCTGTAAATTTCTTCAAATCTTCTGGCACCTCTGACACGATTGCTTTTACAGTCATTGTTTTACCGTTTCTTATAATCTTAATTGTAACCTCTTTGCCAGGTGGTATAGCAGCTACAGCATTACGTAATGTTGAAGGCTCATTATAAGACTTTCCATCTAATTCCAAAATAACATCTCCCCTTTTAAGCCCAGCCTTTTCTGCAGGACTATCTTCTACTACATCACCAATCAAAACACCTTTTTCATCTTTTAATTCAAATTGCTTTGCCAAATCTGGTGTAATTTGTTGAATAGATACACCAAGCCATCCCCTCACGACCTTGCCTTTCTTAATAAGGTTTTCCATTACTACCTTAGCCATATTACTTGGGATTGCAAAACCTATACCTTGATACCCCCCTGATGTACTAAAAATAGCTGTATTTATCCCAATTAATTCACCTCTAACATTTACAAGCGCCCCACCTGAATTGCCTGGATTTATTGCTGCATCGGTCTGGATAAAATCTTCATAATCGGCTATACCTACATTTGCCCTTCCAGTTGCACTGATTATTCCAGAAGTAACCGTTTGGGTGAGTCCAAAGGGATTACCGATAGCCAAAATCATCTCACCAACCTTTAAGTTGTCAGAATTACCCCATTTAATAGTGGGTAACTTATCTGCCTGTATCTTTATAACAGCTATGTCAGTTTTGGGATCACTTCCAATAACCTTGCCCTTATGCTCTCTTTTATCAGAAAGCTTTACCAATATCTCATCAGCATCTTTGATGACATGATAATTTGTAAGGATATATCCATCTTTATCTACAATTACACCTGAACCCAGACCTTGCTGACGACGTTCTCGTGGTCTATCAAAAAACCTAAATTCATCTCCAAAGAACCTTCTAAAAAATGGGTCATTAAAGAATTGCCCCATATTACCCTGACTTTTAATAGTCCTTTGAGATGATATGTTGACCACAGCAGGTTTGACAGCCATAGCCACCTCTGATAATGCTTGATTACTCTTTGTCAGGATGTCAATGGCTTCCTTTGAGATGATGGCATCTTCTGTATATGCCTTGCTCTGAATATTGAAGTTTGATGATATGGTTAGTCCTACTATTAAACCGACTATTGTAAAGACCACCGCTAGTGTGATTGCCTTTCTGACTGTCATTTCAGCCTCCCAAAATTTTATTAGTATAAATTAACCACAAAATGTACAGCACATTTAAACTCCTTAAAATAGCGATAGGAAGGGCTGTTTCAGGCTTTTTATAATCGACAAATTTTATTTAATTTTCATTGTTCATTATAATGAAATGCCTTATGACAAAGCCGTACGAACTTTTTTTATAAAGTGTCGTATAAAAAACCTTCACCAGCCCTTCCTATCTTACTTGCTGATTTTATTAAGCTTTTTAGTTCTATTGCCGATTTTGGGTAAACTAGTTACACACTCTTTTTAAAAATTTTACTTAATCTCTGTGAACTCTGTGGTCAAAAAGGATTACCAAATAGAAAAGGGGCTTAAGTCAATGCCCCCTTTCATAAATTGAGTAGATATATAATAATTTTTATTCAGTCTTTATGGCAATCTTTTTTACCTCTTTAATAGCCTTATCTGTTTTTGGGATTGAGATTGTCAACAGTCCTTTACTAAATTTTGCCTCTGCTTTATCAATATTGACATCCAAATGTAGTGGTATTGTTCTTGAAAAACTACCATATGATCTTTCCATCCTGTAATAGTCCTTGCCTTTATCCTCTTTTTCTATCTTCTTTTCGCCTTTAATAGTCACTGATTCCTTATGAATTGACACATCAATATCCTTTTCATCCATACCGGGCAATTCTGCACTGATCTTTATATCCCTTTCAGTCTCAAGCACATCAACCTTTGGCGAAAACACCCCAGCACTTTGAGCAAAAGGTAAGGATTCAAAATCCCTAAAAAAGTTCTCGAACAGAGAATTCATCTCTCTCTGCAAAGACAAGAAGGGATTTTCCTCTTCTTTCCTAACAGACACTGATTCCCTTGAAAAAGGCCTTGAAATAAGACTTCTGAATGACATAGCTTATACCTCCTTTTCTTATTCAGATGTTACATT
The DNA here is from genome assembly GCA_013349595.1 of Nitrospirota bacterium. Lineage (GTDB taxonomy): Bacteria > Nitrospirota > Thermodesulfovibrionia > Thermodesulfovibrionales > Dissulfurispiraceae > DUZI01. The sequence goes on along the minus strand of DUZI01000037.1, from coordinate 2,590 downwards.
AATCTTTCTTGATTTTACTTGTTCTAACTTTGGTAATATTACCTTTAGCACTCCATCTTTTACCTTCGCCTGTATCTTATCCCTATCAACTTCATTTGATAAGGTAAATACCCTTTGATAATCACCAACTTCATATTCGTTCAAGACAAAACGCTTATCTGAAATATTATTTTTATAAATCTTACAATGGATAGTCAAAATATTTTTTTCAAGAGTTATATCAACTGAATTCTCATCACAACCAGGTATATCTGAAATTATAACAATATCATTCTTTGTTTCAATTATATCAACAGCAGGCAAGAATACCTTTTCATCTCTTGTTCTTTCTACTCCTTCAGGTGTCTCAACCTCTTTCTTTGATAATTCATCTTGCATTATTATCACCTCCTATTCAGATTTGATATTAATTTTTCTTGGTTTTTCTTCTTCAACCCTATGTAATTCAATCTTTAAAATACCACGATTGAACAAAGCAGAAACCTTTTGTACATCAATAATAAATGGAAGTTCTATAGACTTCTTAAAATTACCATACCACCTTTCCCTTCTGTGATAAGAATCACCGTTTTGAACTTCCTCATTTTCTCGTGAGCCAGTTATCGTAAGGGTCTTTGAAGCCACAGTAATATCAATATTTTCTGGACTAACGCCGGGTAATTCAGTAGTAATGACTGCACCATCATCTGAAAGCCATACATTATAAGGCGGAAATTCAACCCTCCTTCGCGGAAATTCACCCCTCTTTCTCAGAAAAGGCCTCATAGTAACAAATGGATCGAAAAATCTCTCAAATGGAACTAACATGATCTAAAACCTCCTTTTCAAAAATTTATTACAATATATTAAACAAAAATTATGCCAAATTTTTTTTATATATTTTTCAGAGATTTTTTCAATTTAAAAAATGAGATAGGACATTTTTTACTTTCTTAAAAAAACAAAAAGATATCTTCTAGGTCAAAAATATCAAAAAAATCCATCCCTTACAAGAAGGGATGGATTATATAAATTGCATGGCTGTTATGGCAGCGATGCAATAGACCCTAAGGGTAAAATCTAATGGTGAGGATGCTCATCCATCTTTTTGTAACCTGTAAAGATTGACCACACAAGCTCATTCTTCTCAATAAACTGGTTGTGCACTGAAATATAGACATGTATCAATACAAACAGCATAAAACACCACATAAGAATGTGATGGACAAACCTTATAGTCATGGCATCAAAACTATTTAATAACCAACCTCCTGCAATATATAAAGCTGTGTTGTTTGGTGCATGGCTCTGTGAATAAAGAGCAAATCCTGTTATAATCTCAACTATCAATAGGATGAATATAAAAAAATATGTAAGACCTGCAAGCCCCGTATGACCTGGTGAATGGGGTAAATCCTTTTTCATAAATCCATAAAACAAGGCAGTTCCTATGAGGTTATTCCATCTCTCTGATGACATGGGGATAAATTGATCAATCTTTGCATATTTATTACCAACAAACCACCAGTAAATCCTAAACAACATCCCTGCAATGAGAAAGTAGGCACATATAAAATGGAAGAACCTCATCTGTCCCATTATAAAATCATATTCTGACTTTGCCTGCAAGTAAGGGTCCCCTATGTAAAGACCTGTAATGGTAAGCACAAATATGCTAATTGCATTTACCCAATGAGTCACCCTTACAGGCACTTCCCAAACATATAGTCCTTTGGACATATCTGCCTCCTTATCTCACATTAATAGAAATACCTTCTTTGCCATCTTTGTCCAATATGTGAATTGCACAAGCCATACATGGGTCAAATGAATGGATGGTTCTTAGTATCTCCACTGGTTTGTTTGGGTCATTTACAGGCGTTCCAATAAGTGATGCCTCATAAGGACCTTTTTGTCCTTTTGCATCCCTTGGGCCGGAATTCCATGTAGTTGGGACTACCGCATGATAGTTATCTATCTTGCCATCTTTAATGACTATAAAGTGCGATAATGTACCCCTCGGTGCATCATGAAAACCAAAGCCTTTAGCCTCTTTTGGCCATGTGGATGGTTCCCATTTCTCATTTGCATGTATCTTTAAATCACCTTTTTTGATATTAGCAGCAAGTTCATCTATCCAGTCAAAGGTCTTTTCAGCAATGACAAGTGTCTCTATGCCTCTTGCAGCAGTCCTGCCAAGTGTGGAGAACAATGCAGAGGGACTAACTCCCAGTTTTGTCATCACAAGGCCTGATATCTCTTTTATCCTTTTATGTCCTGAGGCATATGCAACAAGCACCCTTGCAAGAGGGCCTACTTCCATCGGCATCTCCTCGTAACGAGGCGCTTTTACCCAACTGTATTTGCCCTTTGTATCAAGAAACTCATAGGGTGGTTTTGGACCTGTATATTTTGGTTTTGTTTCACCCGACCACGGATGTTTGCCCTTATCTTCGCCACCTGTGTATTCATACCATGCGTGTTTGACATCTTCGGTAATCTTCATGTGATCAACAGGGTGAATCTTGGATATGTCTTTATTTTTTATAATCCCTGCAGGCATATATAAATTGCCCTTTGCATCAGGATAATCTCCACAGGCAAAGAAATT
>DUZI01000036.1 GCA_013349595.1 Nitrospirota bacterium | reverse complement strand
TATAAAAAAAGTTCCTAGGGTTTTGTCATAAGGCATTGCATTATAATGAATAAAGCAAAATTAAATAAAATTTGTCGATTATAAAAAGCCTGAAACAGCCCTTCCTAAGCGCTATTTTAAGGATTCTTATCGCTGTATTTGGGTGTTAAATGTTTATGTTATTATATCTCTCTATAAATTAGTTTAAAGGGGTGTTATTATGCTATTAAAAAATTCAAGAGGCTTTACTCTCATAGAGGTGTTATTAGTTGTTGTAATAATTGGCTTATTGGCATCACTAATTACACCAAACCTCCTTGGTAGGTTTGAGAGGTCAAAGGAGGAGATTGCAAAGGCTCAAGTTGAGCTACTTTCATCAGGGGTTCAATCGTATATGCTTGATGTGGGTAAGTGTCCCAGTTCTTTAAAAGACCTTATCAGTTCTAATGAACCTAAGTGGAGAGGACCTTATTTATCAAAAAAAGAGATACCTCAAGATCCATGGAACAGAAATTATCAATTTAAATGCCCTGGAGATCACATCAATTTTGACCTTTACTCACTTGGACCTAATGGAAAATTAGATGAAAAGGCAATCAAAAACTGGTAATGATGCGACTTGGAGAAATATTATCTTCTCTATATAATATTTCAAGTGGGGATATTGAAAATGCATTTAATCTGCAAAAACAAGTTGGAGGTTATATAGGGCAGATACTCATACAACAGGGCGTTATTACAGATAATCAATTAGTAGGTGCCTTATCTCAACAACTTTCTATCCCTATATTTAACAAAGAGGATTTTAGCTGGAATCATGACAGGCTTGTACCTCTTTTAAATAGTGATTTAAGTATTGATTTTTTGATTAACAATAATTTTGTCCCTATTGATTTTGAACCAGAAAATAAACTAATAACCTGCATCACCACAGACCCTTTAAATAGTTCTGTTGAGGAATATCTGTCAAAAAACACTGATTATACCTTGTTTTTATTTTTATCAACAGAACAAACACTCAAGGAGTTGTCTCGTTTTTATAGCCTTTCAAAGGCTTCTGATATTGTCTCCCTTCAAATAGATGACTCTCCAGAAAAGTTAAAGGAAATGGCCTTTGAAGCGCCTATTATAAAATTTTTGAATAATCTTCTTAGTAGGGCTGTGGAGTTAAGGGTAACAGATATCCACATAGAGCCAATAAGTGAGGTCTATCGTATCAGATTTAGGATTGACGGTATTCTTCATGATATGGAAACAGTTGAGGAGTCTTTTTATCTTGCTACTGTATCAAGGATTAAATTGCTTTCAGGACTTGATATTGCAGAAAAGAGGTTGCCTCAAGATGGTAAATTTACAATAAAAGTTGCCTCTTTATTACTTGATATAAGGGTCTCAACTATCCCAATGGTAAAGTCCGAAAGCGTGGTGCTTAGACTCTTGCATAGAGAGAGATTGAGTTTTGATATTATGCAGCTCGGTTTGGAAGAAGACCATGCTGATATTTCATTAGGACTTATCTCAAGGTCCTATGGAATTCTTCTTGTTACAGGTCCTACAGGATCAGGTAAAACAACTACCCTTTACTCTATGCTCACTCGTCTTAATAACACAGAGAGAAAAATAATTACCGTAGAAGACCCTGTAGAGTACCAATTAGAAGGTATTAATCAGATACAGGTCAAAACAGATATTGGTTTGACCTTTGCTTCTGCCCTGAGGTCAATCTTAAGACATGACCCTGATATCATAATGGTTGGTGAGATAAGGGACAGGGAAACAGCAGAGATTGCCATTCATTCAGCATTGACAGGACATCTCGTCTTATCAACCCTTCATACCAATGATTCACCAAGCAGTCTGTTTAGGCTGATTGAGATGGGGATCGAAGATTACTTATTAAATGCATCTATAATCGGTGTCATTGCCCAAAGGATTATAAGAAAGATTTGTAATAATTGTGCAGTACCAAAGGAAATGACTGATGAGGTCTTAAAGGAATTTGAATTAATTGAGTTACATAGAAGGTATATCAATCTCTTTGAAAATGGTGAATATAAGTTTATGATTGGTAAAGGTTGTTCAAAATGTGCAGGGACAGGTTATAGGGGTAGGATGGCAATTTATGAATGTTTTGAATTTGACGACCTGCTCAAAGAGACTTTTATTAAACATAGATCCCTTGGACAACTTAGAAAGCTCCTCTTTGAGCAATATAATTTTAGATCACTTAGACAAGATGGACTGATAAAGGTCTTAAAAGGCTTGACTACCATTGAAGAGGTCTTGAGGGTTACATAATGCAGTTTAAATATAAGTGTCTCGATCCAATGGGTAGGACTATTACGGGCAACATAAGTGCTGAGGGAATTCAAGAGGCAAAGACCCACCTTAAGAGCAACGGTCTGATTGTAGTTGAGATTGATACGATAAAGGATAAAAAAGAGGGATTACTTTCAGGAAGGTTTCTCTCAAAGAAGGTAAATGACACAGATCAGTATAATCTCTTCAGGGAACTAAGTATCCTCTTAAAATCAGGGATAAAGATTGACAGGGCTCTTGAGATTGCCATTAATTCATCAACAAAAGAGGATTTAAAAGAAGCCTTGTCAAGCATTTTAAGGGATGTCAAGGCAGGGAGTTCCTTGGCAAAGGCATTTTCAGATACAGGGAGATTTAATCTCCTATCAATTACAATGATAGAGGCTGGTGAGAGCGTAGGAGATATAAGGTCTGCCTTTGAGAATATTGCGGAGTATAAAAGATTTCAGATTCAGTTTAAGAGTGAGATAAAAAATGCCCTTGCCTACCCCACTTTTCTCATCTTTGCCAGCTTAATAACTATCATTGTTATTTTTAAGTTTATAATACCTCGTTTTTTCAGTATCTTTGGTCAAAATGAATCTGCCCTGCCTATTACTGCAAGAATCCTTTACAATATTGGTAATTTTTTCAGCCTAACGAATATTTACTTAATCATTATTGTGATTGTTGCCCTTGTCTTTATTTTTCGTTCAAAGGATATAAGGAAACTTTTGCTCAACCTCTATGGACACCTCACCTATTTACCACTTTTAGGGAAGTTAGTGCTTTATCTTGAACTCTCAAGGTTTTCCTATTCTATGTATTCCATGCTAAACAGTGGGATAGAGTTTATCAATGCCTTGAGGCTTTCAACTATGGTAATTATGGATAAAAAGATTAGGTCAGCAATAGAACCAACAATTACTCAAATAAAAGAAGGCAAGGGGATTGCTGATGTCTTTTCAAAGGTAAGTCTTTTGCCTGATTTGGTGCACAACATGCTAAAAGTTGGAGAGGAAAGTGGCAATCTAAAGGAGATATTTCTTGAGATTCACAGGGTCTTTGATGAGAGATTTAAGAATATCACAAAGAGGATGCTTGCCCTTGTAGAACCAATTGTAATAACAATAACAGGAGTTATTGTGGGATTTATTGTTATATCTCTCATACTTACGGTTATGAGTGCAGGGACTTTAAAGTTATAATGAAGATTGTTTATTCCAATAATGAAGGGTTTACCTTAGTAGAGTTACTGGTTGTCCTTACTATAGTTTCAATAATGGCATCAGTGACTGTATCTGTTTCATATTCAATGTATCAAGGTTATCAAGCAGCGGTTGAGGCAGAAAAGATTGTAGCTGTTATCTCCTCAATAAGGCTTGAATCTTTCTTGTATAACCAGGAAAAGGAGTTACTTACTAAAGAAGGAAGTTTGATGATAAATAATGAGGCCGTGAAGGGTTTTAATAATATATTTTTCTCGATAGAACAACCCATTAAATATTTTAAGACAGGTACTACATCGGGCGGAACTATAAAGATGAAGTTTAAAAATTATAAGTTTGCCCTGAATATTAAATCACCCTTTGGTGATATGACCTTAAATAGAGAGTAGAGATGCTTTACAATCATAGGGGATTTTTATTACTTGAAGTCTTGATTGCAGGGCTTATCTTGACATCAAGTATTGCTGCCTCTATGTATTTATTCAAGATGGGTTATGAGCATCTGCAAAGGGCTAATGAATCAAATATAGTGTCAACAAAGCTGACAGATGCAATGAATATAATAAAGACAACAGACCTGACCAAAGAGACTGGAAGTGAGTATTTAGGTTCAGATGTTACCTTGCATTGGAAGGCTCAATTGATTGAAAAGATAAGACCTACTTATCAGAGCTTTGAAGGTCCTTTTCAATCACCTAATGAGAATTATTTATACAAGGTTGATTTTGTCCTTGAGTTTAAAGGTGTAAAGAGGGATTATTCTATTAATGTCTTTAGATTTAAAAGGGTCGTCACAGATTTTTAAGTATTCTAAGGCTGGTTATACACTACTTGAGGTATTAGTAGCCATAATCATATTTAGTTCAATGGTAGTGTTGGCAACCTATGCGTTAAATCAAGGCTTAATGCAATATCAAGGGGTGGTTGAGAGGGGGGTTAACTTTTGGGATAATGCAAGGCATTTGTGGGTTAGTAGGAGCGTTGGTGCAGCAACAGACTACTATATAGTAGATGACAGAAATCTTTGGTTCCCTTATTTTGAAGGATATAAAGATAGGCTTTCTTATGTATCAATATCACCACTTGCCACAAATATCCCTGTGGTAGTGTGGTTAATTAAAGAGAAAGATAAGGATGCCAAGTATGCACTTGTATATTATGAAATCCCTGTTTACACTAAAGGGATGAAGGATTTAGAGAGGGATTATTTCTTAGGAAACTATAAAAAGGGGCATTCTATTAAGATATTAGATGAGCTCGATGAACTTAATTTTAAATATTACGGATATGATTTTAGACAACAAAAAGAGATTTGGGTTGAAAATTTTACTGGAAAAAATTATCTGATATTGCCTTATTTAGTAAGGGTTGACTTTAAGAAAGGGGCACAGGAACATAGTTTTTTTTACAGAATTAACACAAATTCAACTTATAAAAGAGACTACAATGAACAGTAAAGGGTCTGCAACTATACTATCTCTCCTTATCTCTGCAATAATACTGACTGTCAGTATTGGATTTAATTGGTTTGTGAAAGAACACATTAAGGCTGCTGAGGCACTAAAATACAAAACTGAGGCAATGATTAATGCAAATAGTGCATTTGAGACATTAATATACTGCATACTCGGTGGCACCTTCTCTTCAAAAGAGGTAATGCTATATAATGGCAAAAAACTGTTTGGAATAGATACAATCCCTTTAAATGGAACGGCAGTAACAGTTAAGGAAAAAAATATTAAGATAACCTTAAAAGATAGTAATGGCCTTATATCTCTGACAAGTCTTTATGATACAGAATCAATAGGCAGGTTGATAAAGATTTTTTATCCTGATAAAAAAGATATACCGGTATTTATTGCAAGTCTTAGGGATTGGGTTGACAGGGATGACTTATTACATATAAATGGTGCAGAGAGCTTTTACTATCGCTCTCAAGATAAATCTTACTCAAGTAGGAATTATCCCTTACAGTATATTGAAGAACTTGCCTTTATCAAAGGTATGGAAGATGTTTCCATAGAAAAAATCCTGCCTTTTATTACCTTGCTCCCAAATTCAGGTTTTAATCCCAATACTGCACCCGATGAAGTCTTACTTGCCCATCTTGATATAACCAAAGAGACATTAGAGGCAGTGAAGGCTTATAGGGCAAATAAGGAAATCACTTCAAATTCTGAGGTATTTATGTTAACTGGCAAAAATCTGCCTTTTCAGGCTTATGAACTAAATAACTTTTCACCATCAAGGTTTTGGGATGTGAACATAAGGTATGAAAAGGACAATAAGTCAATTTATTTTATTGAATCAGGCTTAAACACATCACTTGGCTTAAGGACACCTTTTAGTATTTTTTATTGGAAAGAGGGGTGAGTGTGTTAGTAGGCTATCTGAAAAAGTCTGGCTTTGAACTCTTTGAGATTAATAAGGATAAATCAATTTCAAGGACTAATATTAATGAGTTAAAGGGTTTGAAGAGATTAATTTCTAAAAAGATACTGATTATTGATAAGGCTCTATGTCTGCATGTTTTAAAGAAGTATCCACCTGCCTCAAGGGATGACATCTCAAAGGCACTATCACTTGAAATAAATGATCTTTTCCCTTACAAAAAGACCGATTACTATTTCAAGATTACTACTTATCAGGCTTACACATTAGTAGATATATGGGGATGGGATAGTTCTTTGACTGATGAGATAAAAGACAAATTCCCCTATATACAAGCTATTGCTGAAGAGGCTTGTTTCTTCTCTGAAAAGGCAGAGATAAGTATATCCTTTGAAGACAATATGATTTATCTTTTGGTCTATGATAAGACAGGTTTTTTAGGGTCAGTTGTGTCTAAGAAGATTGATGGGGAACAGTTGGCTAATTTACTTAGAAAGGTGAGACTTGATAACAAAGATATAGGGCAAATAAAGGTTTTTGATAATAAAAATTTCAAGATACAGGGTTTGCCAAATGATTTATTACCGATGGTTTCATATAAAAGTACAAAGGGATATCCATTCGCTATAGAATATGTAAGAGATCTTCCAATCAAAAGGCTTTCTATATCAGAGTTATTGGTTAACCTGCCTGAACAAAAGGAGATATTCTTTAGGGCAGTCATTTATATTCTGATTGGATATCTACTTTCATTATTTATATCAAGTTACTACTACGACAGTTATTCCAATGAACTTAAACAGAAGATTGCCCTTATAAATTCTAAGCTCTCAAGGCTTGATGAAAAATCAAAAGATTTAGATAAAAGGGAGATTGAGAAAGAACTTAATGATAAACTAAAGGATTCAATCGTTCCTATTGATTTATTTAACATGCTTGCCCAGTACCTTCCTGAAAAGACTTTTCTTAAGAGGATTAATATTAACGATAGAAATGTAGAGCTTCAAATAATTACAGAAAAACCCTTAGAAATCATTAAGATTCTAAATAATATTGATGAAATTGAGTCATTAAAGGTAAAAGGGGCTTTCTATAAAGACCAGAAAGGTCAATATAATATTACTATCCTTTTGGTGTTTTAATGAATAGACAAGAGATCAGAAAGATTGCTATTTATTTAATTCTTATTTTAGCCATTATAAGATTTTTAATAGTGCCTCAAGCCTCTGCTTTGAAAGAAAAGCAGGAGTTATTTCAGGAGATAAAAGAGACCTATGAGGCAAAACTTATCCTTCTTCAAAGAAATCAAGGTCAAGAAATACCTGAAAAGACATCCTTTGATGAGGACAGTATTTATGATAAAGGTGTATCCTATACAGATATTCAAACTGAATTGTTACAAAATGTGTTATCAATTGTAGAAAGAGAAGGATTATCTTTGGTTAACTACGAAATGCCAGAGGCGACTCCTTCGAAGATATTGACAGATGTGCCTGTGATAATTAGACTAAAGGGTAAACCACAGGCATTTAATAACTTTTTATTTGAATTATTAAGGTATGACAAAAAGATTAAATTTAGGCAATTTGAAACCATTAAGCAAGAGCCCGATAATACCTTCAATTTTACCCTTATAACCTTTAGGGCAGAGAAATGAAAGAACTCATAAAAAAGGCCGTTAGTTTTATTAACAAAAATAGGTTTGATGGGCTTTTTATTTTTTTGGCAATTGTAGTTCTTTTGATTGGCATTGATAGACCTCAAATTATTGATGGTCATGAAAAAAGTGATAAAAAAGAAGAAACAAGTAATAAAGAATTAATGAATGATGTTAAAGCAGATAAAATAGATGATGCCGAAGATAAAGATGACGAAGATGAATATAAGTTTATCAAAAAGCGTAATATATTTGCCCAAGATGGCAGGTATGAAATATCGAAATTCTTGAAACAGTTGCCCCAAAACCCCTATAATCTTATTGCAGTTTTAAAGGGCAGTGAGAAAAGGGCATTATTTAGAGATTATCAAGGTAATATGCTATTTCTAAAAGAAGGTGATAAGCTCATTGACGATGCCACCTTAGAGGAAATAAAAACTACAAGTGTGAAGATAAGGAGAGAAGAAGAATTGTTGGAGTTAAAGGTCTTTGATGTCATTCCTAAAAAAGATGCTCAAAAAAAAGGTCTTTGAAATGTATAAAAGAGGTGTAATTTTGAAAATTTCTTTGAAAATTATTGTTATAACTATTGCCTTATCTTTTGGCCAATATGGTTGTTCTTCACTGTTAGCGAAACAAACTTACGACAAAGTATTTGATAAGAATGTAACGACCTCCGTTGATCAAAGATTGGAAAATAAAATAAATATTGAGGATAACACAGAGGATAAAAAGAACATAAGAACATCTGTTAGTGAATTGACTTTGCCTGACTTTAAAAAAATGGAAAAATCTAAAGAACTTCCCCCACCAAAACCCCCAATGGATTTAAATAAGGTAATCAAGGTGCAAACCCCTGTAATGATAAATGCAGAGGCTATGCCCCTATCTGATTTCATTATTTATGCCCTTGGTGAGGTATTAAAGATAACGTTTTTTATAGATGAGCCAGTCAAAAATATGAAAACACCAGTCACTTTAAGGATGAATCAAGAAATGTCTCCAGAACAGGTATTAGATATAGTAGTTGGTTTTCTTGAGAAATATGACCTGATAATAGAGGAAAAGGCAGGGGCATTATATATCGTGAAGACAAAACCACAAAATTATAAACCTGTAGATATCAGGTTAGGCAGAGATGTGCCTGAAAGCCCTGCAGATATAGTTCAGATAGTCTTTTTTAAACATGTAAAGGCTCAGGAGATAGAGGGATTAATACGTGAAATGCTTAAGGGTGGAATTAGTGTAAGGGTATATTTTAGAGAGAATGCCCTTATGCTTACAGGTTCTGCATCTTCAATTAAAGAGGTAGTTAATTTAATCAACTTGTTTGATGTCCCTTACATGAACCAAAGAAAACTTATTATGCTTTCTTTTACTTATTGGCAAGTAGATGATTTTGTTAGACAATTAACTGCCATTTTACAGGGATTGGGTTTTCATATTACCTCTTTACCGAAAGATGCAGGGATTTACTTTATACCAATAAAGGCATTGAGTAGTTTATTAATTATTGCCCCTGATGAAGAGACAGTTAAATATATACTTGAATGGCATAAAAGGCTTGATACCCCTGAAGCAGCGGGCACAGATGAAAAGGCATTTATCTATACCCCTAAATATTCAAAGGCATCAGACCTTGTCGATTCATTAAAGAGATTATATATCAGCTCAGACATAACAAAGTCTTCTCCAACGCCATCTATGACACCAGTAGGGGTCCCACAGGTGAGTCAACCTTCTCCACCTCCAGTTAGTTCACCTCAGGGTAAGACAACTGCTTCTTTTTCTGTGACTGGGTTAAAGATTGCTGCTGATGACAAGAGAAATATCATATTAATCAGTGCATCTCCAACGCAATATAAGACAATCTTAAACTTTCTTCAAAGCCTTGATGCACCACCAAGACAGGTTCTCCTGGAAGCTACAATAGCAGAACTGACCTTAAAAGATGACCTAAAATATGGTCTTGAGTGGTATATAAAAAGCAGGATGGATGTTGGTAAATATAAAGGAGACTATGTTGTTAGCACCCTTGGAAAACTTGGTGTTGGGACTGGAACGGGTTTAGTTTATCAATTTGTATCTGATATGAGGAATATTCAGGCTGTTATAAATGCCTTTGCGCAAGATAACAGGATTAACATACTTTCATCCCCAAGGCTCCTTGTCCTTGATAATCAAGAGGCATCAATACAGATTGGAACAGATGTCCCCATAATAACAGGAGAGACAAAGACTACCCCAGCAGAAACGGGTAATACAATTGTAACACAAAGTGTCCAATACAGGAGCACAGGTCTTATTCTGAAGATTAAGCCCAATATAAATACCGAAGGTATGCTTTCCCTTGATATATCAATGGAGTCAAGTGAGGCTCAACAAAATAATATATCTGATGTTAATTCTCCAATTATACTTACAAGAAACATTAAGACAAATGTGGTGGCAGAATCACAACAAACAATAATCCTTGGTGGCATAATGTCTGAAAATTTGAGCGATACACAAACAAAAGTCCCTCTTGTAGGAGATATACCAATAATTGGAAATCTTTTTAAAAATACTTCTACTTCTAAGACAAAGACTGAATTGATTATTATGATTACCCCAATAATATTAACAACTACTGACGAGGCTGCAAGGATCACAGATGATATAAAGAAAAGTTTTAAGTGGTTTATAAAAAATTAATCTCAATTAAATAAGGAGGGATTAGCTATGAAGAATATTTTGTTTGTAGCATTGTTTGTTTTTTTAACAACAACAAATAGTTTAGCTGGTGAGGTCTATGTAAATTGTGGCTCTGCAAGTGGAACGATAAATATAGATGTGTCAAATCCAGGAACTGATAGTGAAGTTACCTGTACTGCACCTGAAGGAAGACATGCTATCGAATATAAGGTTAAAAGTCAGGCACTTATACCAGGTAATATTTTAAAAGTAAAATTCTCTGGTACAGCATTTAATGGGGGGCAGGTT
>DUZI01000035.1 GCA_013349595.1 Nitrospirota bacterium | reverse complement strand
TAATGCAATGCCTTATGACAAAGCCCCCTTAGGAACTTTTTTTATAAGGTGTCGTATAAAAATTCCACACCAGCCCTTCCTATCTTACTTGCTGATTTTATTAAGCTTTTTAGTTCTATCGCCAATTTTGGGAATTATTTTACAGTACCTTTTTTTACCTTTCCCTTTCTTAAGTTATTCATCACTTCTTTAGCTCTTCTTGCAAAAGTCTCTCTTTTAGCTTCTATATGTTGTTTTCTTATCACATCAGCTACATATTCCTTATCATCCAGCGGTAATTGCTTGAAATCATTTATTAATCTATCTAACAGTGTGCTGCTCATATTCTAAATTCCTTTTCTGATTTTAGGTTATTTTTTTAACATAAATACAGCGATAAGGATGGGGCTCTGAAGTGAATAGCGATTTTTGGCAGCAGTTTTTTGCTACTGGAGCGTTAAACAGCCGCAAGTGTTTGAAGCCGAAGGAACGGGGTCCCCAAAAAGTCGCAAGACTTTTTGGGATGGTAGTTGAGTTTTGCGGCTGTAGCGAAAATGAGCATTAGAACTATCAAAACATAGCTCCTGAACGAAATAGACTTATCTTTATCGCTGGATTTGGTATTAATTGAATATACCCTTGATCTTTTTCCTTACTGACTCATAAATGTCATTTTCTGCAATTTCAGCAAGAAGATTATTGATATTTTCATCTTCTCTAAATGATAACAATACTTCTACACATGCCAATCTGATATACTCGCTTGTGTGTTTGCGTAAACAGTTAACAACCTCACTTATTAGATCAAGATGAGCTAACTTGCCTGCACCTTTAACTGCACCTTCAACTGTATTTTGATCCCCATATTTCAAAAACCTGAGAAATAATCTCCTTATCCGTTCATCTTCTTTTGATGCTATAGCACCTAATAATTCAAGTAGTTGTCTCCTAAAAAGCAAACTTCCTTGCATTATCAAAAATACAATCAAACTAACAGCATTTTTGGGTGCTATTTTAACAACACAATCAGATACGAAAAGTATTAAATCTGAATCTTTTTTAGCAGTCAGCATTTGAAATAATGAGTCTATAACCTGTTTGTTATCAGTTAGAAGGGAATAAATTATAGCTCCTTTTGAGATATCAGTTTTAATATCTTCGGTTATGATACTACAGATTATATCATCTGATATGGAAAGCAGATTATCAGGATTGATGTTTGGTTTTTTCTGAAAGTTTATAAATAAATCCAAGAGATAATCATAAATCCCATCTAATTCCATTTCTTATTGCCCTTTTAGTATTATCATATGCCCTACAATTAACACAAAACCCTGGAACTTGTTTGCTGTCATCGTTAATAATTCTTCTGAATTCCTTATATCTTGGACTATTCCAGATATCTTTAAATGATTGTTTAAAGAGATTACCAAAGGCATTTGCATGTAGATACTCTCTATTATTGCTCATCAAAACTGTGCAACAAGGAATAACATCTCCACCCATTAGAATGTATGGTTCAAGCCAGCATATACATTGTGATGAAGGCGGATTTTGAGAGGGTTCTATGTGGCTCAATATCACATTGAAATCGCATGTTTTGGCTTTATCAATAGTCTCTTTATATATTTCATAGGAAATTGTGTGAACAAATTTCTGCTCGTTTTCATCAAAGTTTAATACACCAACAAAATCTAATCTTGCACCCCCGCCTAATTCTCTTTTACCCCCAAAGCTTTTGATCAATTCAACAAAAAGAGGCATTTCATGGACATTCTCATTTGTAACTACCATCCTGAAATTGAGTTCAGGAAGTAGAAGCCTTTTTTCCATTTTTTTGTCTATAAATTTTCTTATATTTTTTACAACCCTATTAAAATCACAACCTATACGAACGGGATTGTAAGTAACAGGAGATGCCCCATCTATTGATATATAAATACCTGCAATATCATAATTTAAAATAGTTTCCATCTGTTCATCATTAAGGTCATCAAAGTGATCAACAAAATAGTGAGGTATATTTCTTCGTCTGTTTTCAGCCATAATCTTAAAAAAGTCTTTATTTAAGAAAGAACTACCTTCACCTGTAGTGTGCACCCATGTTAGGTCAAATTGGTCAATAATGTGCTTGTATTCTTCAATAGTTAAATGTCTTTGTTCCTGTGTTTGTCCCCAATGAGTATGTTCACAATGCGTGCATTTTTTGTTGCATACGGTCGTTACTTCGATTTCCACCCATCGGGGGAAGGGAGCTAATATTGGGAATCTTCTGATAATTGGTGAAGAGATGAAATAAAAGGCAGCACCAGCACCTTCACCAACAGGTACAAAGATTTTAGTCTCTAAGAATTTTTTAAAGGCATCAAAGCCATATTTTTTATTCAAATATAAGGAAGTTTTAAAATATGCTGATAACATATTCCATGCACATCTTAAAAGATACTTTCCACCAAACATTTTTGTAGTGGTATAAATACCGCCTGGAAGTAAACTCATCCACCAACGGTGCTGACCTATCGCACCCTTGAGTATGTTATTTCTTTCCATTTTGTCTATTGAAGAATTATCTAAACCTGTCCAGACTGTATTTACATCACCGAATTGCAGGTTTTTACGCCATGGGGGGTGGGCCTCATTGACTGAATAGATTTTGTTAAATCTCAAAATGTAGTTCTTTTCATTGTCATTCATGTATTAAATCCCTGCTAAAAAGTGTTGCCATGACATATAAATAGGCATTTGAAAGGTCATGTCTGTCAAATAGCCAATGCCAGAGGTATTTGAATTTATAAACTGCAATGCGTAAAGGCTTAAGACTCCGTCTGTCCATGCAGATATAATTGCAAATTCTGCGATAATTTTTATAGAGTTGCCTGTATATAGGTGTAATTTCAAAGGATATGCCTATTAAGAAAAATTTATTAGCCATCTATCTGTATTGCAAAGCCTGCAGAGCAAAGGGTGATAACACTTGTCATGATTGAATTAACTGAGCAGATGAAAATATTAAATTTGTTGCCTTTGAGGTTTATTTTATCAAAATATTTGAAGAAGAAGACTTTGAGTTTGTTGATGCCATCATATGGGACAAGAGTTAGGTAGAAAATCATAAACACAAAAATGGTTGTGTTAATTATCCTTTTTATCAATATCAATCACTATTTTTATGAAAATAATGGATGTGTCACCCTCTTACGGCAACAAACTTTAGGATATTTTTTAAGGGGAAATGAGACTTTTGTAGAATTGCTCAAATCTCGGTGTCTCATACCCCGTCTTTTCTAATAGGCTGACATTCCGGTTTGAACCTTTTGTGTTAGAGGATTCATGTCGTCTTGGATGCAATCAATCTTTCTAAAAAACCAGTATTTACTTGAGAGTTGATCGATTAATGATTTCCTAAATTCAAGGGTAAAGTTTCCACCTATGTTTATATTTAAGCTAAGATTGGGTGGAAAGTTTCTTATTAGAAAACCCCTAAAACTCTGAGCAGGAGCCCCTATCCATCTGAGGTATGTTACATCTTGACCCACAAATGCACCCCATATGTATGCTGTTCCGGGTAAACTCTCAGTATGCAGTGTGGTATTATTGCTGATTATTAGGACAGGCCATTGCTCATTATTTGGTCCTCTACCAAGATTGATGGCAAATCTGGCACCAGAAGCATTACCTACCCATCCACACCACCTGTTATCTGTAGCACATGCATTGAGAGAAGAGTCACTACTAGCCCTGCTACAGTTTGGACATGCATAAGTATATAAGTAAATAAGACTATCAAAGATGTTAACAACTGTATTGTCAGCAAAACGCATACTTCTAACAAAGAGGTTCATGTTCCTCATGGTAAAGGTGCCATTACTTATAAGGTTTAAGCTAGTTGCTGGGTTGTTAAGGTTGTTTATGTCATTAGTGTCATTTTGAGCAATAATTATTGTTCCATTTTCAAGGACTACATTATTGTTTAATATCACATTATTTGTAGAGCGGTGTTTGAAGTCTTTTACTTTTCCATTATTTAAGCTCTGATAGGTTGTTGTGCCTGTGTTATATAAGACAAAATTATTGGAGGAATTATTATTACCATCGCCAGTTATAGTCGTAGAGGCAGATGTAAAGGCATAAAAGTTTGATGAATTGGTAATTGAGGTGCTACCATTATTGTAAACAATAAAATTGTTAGCCCCACTGTTTATTGTAAGTGATCTTCCAGATGTTCTGATATCAAGGATAAAGTTTTGGGTGTTAGTGCTAACTGTCCTTGTTCCACCATTTCTTTGATCATAAATCCTAACCCGTTGTGTGCCACCTCTTAAGCCATTGCCTGAAATGGTCAGATTGTTAGTTCCTGTAGTGGGAATAATTATGTAGTTGCAAGATGTAAATTGGTTAGAAAGATCCAAGGTTGTGATGGTGGTAGTTGTTGTACAAGTGGCGTCAACAGGAACTGTTGGATTAGTAAGAGGTAGTGATGATGGTATGTTATTCCTATTTAATGTTGGGATACCCCATCCATTATTGAATCTCATATCGTAATTTTTATTTACATCGTTAGCATAAGTAATATCTGGATTTCTCCCATACTCGTTTTCAAAAACCTGTAGCAGTCCGAGGCCACAATTTTGTGATGAGTGGGTGTTAAAACAATCAACATTAAAGAATAAAGGTATAAGATCGTTGAATATTACGTTTGGATAAATTGCGGGATTTCCATAAAGCCCTGCAGATTGACTATCTTGAGAACATTGTCTTGACTGTAATGTAGTATTAACAGCGCCTGATGCAATAAATGCAGGCAAAAAGCAGGTTGGTGTAACCGTGGTATCACACCCCGATAGTCTTACTGTACTACCACTAAGGTTTGCGTTAACATTGCCCCTTACAGTATAAAGCCCTAATCCATAAAAAGACTGTATTATTGATGTCTTTATAGCCTTTGCATTACCTGATTTACCCTCAGATTTTATAAAACAGATCCTTCCACTCCTATTAATATTAGCTGTGTATTGAGCATTACCGAGATTGCCCTGTAGTTGCTGATCAGTACATATACCAGTTTTGTTAACCTCATCTACTGCCCTTAATATACCTGCATTTGCAGATTTTTCAGCCAAATTTAGGCTCTCGTCAGCTTGTGTGGTTTGTAGATTTGTTGTGACGATATTTAAACCAGTAACGCCAATGATAGATACCAACAAAAGTGATAACAATGCCATCATCAAGGCAAATCCACCGTTGTTTTTTAACATAAAATCACCTCCCAAAGAACCTTTGAACTTGCATTAGCCTGCCTTCAGGTCCTCTTATTGTGACGGAAACTAAAATACCCTGAAATTGTTGTTGCACCTGAAAGGAATCTACAGGGACAAGTGGTGACGGGTCTTCATTTGCATTACATTGCAATGAAGTATCTGTAGCACTCATATAGAGCCATTGCTTATTGTTGTCATTTGGATTAGATTGACAAAAAAGCTTTACCCTATGAGGAACTCTCACGAGTAAATCTCCTCCATCAAAGTTTAAAGTCTGTGTTAGTTGATTGTTTTGGTCTAATTCAAAACCGTTTAAAATGTTCAGTTGTCTACTCATGAGGCCATTAGAATTGCCAGTTGCATTGATACAGTCAAGATTATTTGATGATAGATTATTTATTGAAAAGACAAGAACATTCTGTGTATTGTTAGCATCTCTTCTAAATTTGCCTCCTCTTTTTATATGGTAACAATTTTGTACATTAGTATCTGATAACCTACAACTCATTACCGCAACGGTCGTAGCACTGTCAAGTCTGTCAACAAAGCCATTTCCATAGAGATTTGCATAAAAATAAACTTCGTCACATGGATTAGAGTCTTCTATAGTAATACATATTGAGCTTGGAGGTGGGTATTGAAAATTACCATTTAGATCCTTACAGTTTCTAATAATAGTACAGATGTTGTTTCCCTCAGGATCGTTACATGGTGTTGATGTTCCCCATCTCTGAAAAAGCCACTCAAGTTGCGCAAGACTTAATTTTGCAGTTTCTTTGGTGTCTGCAATAACCTTTGTCTGTCTGAATACTTTATCACTTGAAAGGTAAAGACCAAGTAAGGCTGTGGTGATGATGCTTGTTATTGCTATTGCAACTAGCATTTCCACTAAACTTAAGCCAACTTCGCTACGAAATGATTTAGTATTTAATCTTCTCATATTTGCCTCTTACTGAAAAATTTAAGGTGTTAAGGTGCAAACCCAATCTTTTAACACCTTTATATTACTCCCAATGGTAGCGGTTGAGGTAATTTCTGTGCAGGCGCTTTGCCCTGATGCGATTGGTGGTGCTACCGATGGTGGTGTGCCAGACATTGAAACATTTACAGTGTATCTATCACACTGAATTTGTGTTGATGTAGTATTTGGGTTTGCCCTTTTTAGCTCTATACCTGAGGAAGCCCCCTGAATCAAGCATGTTAAGATGCTGTCTTTAGAGGTGTATAATGCAAAGTTTGTAATCATGCCTGCTACTGATATGGCAATGACCATTGTAATAAATATTGCAAACAGACCTTCAATGAGTGTAAAACCTGATTGTGATTTGAGAAATATCTTTTTCATATACACATACCCATGTTTTTATTTACAACAATCACTCCAAACTTACCAATGGATATATTCAAATTTTTTGACCCATCAGATATGCATATATTCCCATTTATGATAGAAAAGCCTTTTGGATCAAAGGCAGAGCCAGTACCTGCTAAGGTAATGAAATTGTCTTTAGAATCAATTACCATTATTCTCAAATCTGTTCCTGAACATATATCAGACCTTTGAGCACCCATATTGACCACTTTGATTGTTTTATTGCCCTGTCTACATATACCAACATTTATGCTTCTCTGCATTGCGGTTAGTTTTGACCATTTTATCAGTGACTCCATTGAATATGCATATTCTTGATACTTATAAATCTTGTAAAATTTTTGTATTGCAGGGATAGCTATAGCAGCAAGTATGGATATAATAACGATTACTACTAATAATTCAATGAGTGAAAACCCTTCTTTATAGGTGTACCCTGTCTTTTTCATATAATTACCTTAGGAGCCTAATAATGAGATTAACAAGTAAATCTGACAATAAATGTCACATCGTATAACTACTTTTTGTCACTATCTAAAGTTAACACTGTTGTGATTATGTTCTATATATTATATATATAATAAATCTAATATGTAAAAAAAAGCAATAGATTATAAGTATACAATTTATATGCCAGTATAAGTATGGACCTTAAAATAGCGATAGGAAGGGCTGTTTCGGTATTTTTATAATCGACGATTTAATTTTTAATTTTGCTTTATTCTTTATAATGTAATGCCTTTTGCTAAAAATTCTCAAGATTTCTTTTATAAGGTGTCGTATAAAAATTCCTCACCAACCCTTCCTACTTGATTTTATTCAGTTCTCAGTTCTATCGCTGATTTTGGGGAGACTTATCTTTATCGCTGTATTTGGGGTTTAAACCTGGATTGCAGTTCTATCTATAATCTGAGGGCAAAAGTGTATCAATTCAGATCAGCAAAAATAGGAGAGCTTTGCTCTCCCTTAACTCCTGTGGCAGAGGCAAAACATATTGTTTATAAGAGTAAAAAGAAAATCTTGATAGCAATGTAACTTTATAAAAACACTAATATACATATATCTTACCCCTACCCTCTCTAAATTCACCTATTGCTTCATAAAAAATACCATCAAAATATTTAAGATTTTCCTTAGGCAATGCCACAATAAGTCCGCCAGAGGTTTGAGGGTCAGACAAGATTAACTTATCCTCCTCTTTGATCTTAGAAGAATAAACAACCTTATCATTAAGATAATTCATATTGCTATAAGCACCAATTGGGGCAATCCCTAAATCAATGAGTTCACGAACCCTCTCTAAAATGGGCACTGATTTCATGCTAATAGTCAAATCTAAATCTCTATTTTTAACCATATTAAAGGCATGGCCAAGAAGACCAAATCCCGTAACATCTGTGCATGCATTTGCCTCTGCCTGAATTGCCCTTTCACTTGCTTCTTTATTTGTAGTCAACATCCACCTCTCTGCAAGTGAAATCTCTTCATCAGAGAGCTTTTCAGCCTTTAAGGCAGTGGTTAAAACTCCTAGTCCAATTGGCTTTGTGATTATAAGTATATCCTTTGCCTTAGCAGTTGAAATGGTCAAAATCCTTTCCCCTGTGATTATCCCTGTTACTGCAAGTCCAAACTTGAGTTCCTTATCATCAATACAATGCCCTCCAATAATAGAAACATTACATTGTCTTGATAAATCAATAGCACCTCTCATTATTTCCTTTAAGATCTCAGTTCCGTAATCACAATGGGAAAAACCTGCAATAGCAAGAGCTGTTAATGGTATTCCACCCATTGCATAAACATCACTTATTGAATTACAAGCACTTATTGCACCGTATTTATACGGATGATTGACAACAGGTGTAATCATATCAACAGTTTTAACAAGCTTGATACCATTTATTTCATAAACAGCGGCATCATCACCAGGACCAACTAATACAGAATGGTCATTGATTAGTTCCAAACTACTGATGATTTCCTCAAGGTCACCCGGACCTATTTTCCCTGCTCACCCAGCAGATCGAACTTTTTCTGTTAATTTATATCTCTCCATTTGCCTTTGAAAGCCTCTCAATTATTCTTTTTAGAAACATTTTTGTGAATCTTAACTGGCAAGAAGATGATGATTCCTCTATAGCAGAATTATTTACTTCAAGAAGCCTGATAGTAGTAAGTGCCTTTATGGTGGCAGAGTTTTTAGATTTTGCAATATAACCCATTTCACCAAAACAATCACCTTTGCGAAGTGTCCCTATCTTGATGTCTCCTTTTAACATCATTGCCTCACCATCAATGATAATAAAGGTCTCTTCTAATAATCCCTCTGTAATTATCTCTGCCCCCTTTACAAACTCTCTCACAGAAACAGCACCAACTATCTCCCAAATCTCTGAATCTGTGAAACTTTTAAAAAAATTCATATTTCTAATCAACAAAAATTTTTCAGTTCTGTCAATATCTTCTTCATCTCCCAAAATCGGCCGATTTTGGGTTAATGTATTGACTGAATAAAAGCAGTTATAACTGTAATATTATCTTTTCCACCATTTTTGTTTGCAAAATTAACAAGAGCACCACAGACCATCTCTGGATCTTCATAAACTTTTAAAGTTGAAATAATATCATCTTCTTTTATCATTGTATAAAGCCCATCACTACATAAAAGCAATATATCGCCTTTTACTAAATTCAACTCAAAGGTATCAACATCTAAAGATTCACCAATACCAATTGCCCTTGTGAGAACATGCCTCATCTTCTCGAAATCATCTGTTGAAAGATTTCTAATACTCTTTTCAACAGCAACAGTATGATCCTCTGTAAGTTGTTCAAGAAGTTCATTTCTATATAGATATGCCCGTGAATCACCTATATGCCCAATTATTAATCTACTACCAACTATAAAACCAGCAGTCAGTGTGGTAGCCATTCCCTTTAATTCACTATTAGACATAGCAAAACCATATACATAATTGTTTGCAAATATGATTGCATTCTTCATCAATTGTGAATAATCAGAGCTAAACTTACTGTAATTATCCTTGATGTAACTCCTCATCTTATCAATAGCCATCCTGCTTGCAATCTCACCACCTACATTTCCACCTACCCCATCTGCCACTGCAAGTATTCCAAAGGACTTGTCAATGCTGTAAGAATCTTCATTCTTTGCCCTAATCCTACCTATATCTGACTTAGCACCAATTATAACCTTTAAATTATTTGTTGTAAATATATCCTTTGCCATCTTTTGGATGTCATCTTTTTCATATACTCTTTTTCTTAACTTAAAAATGGTAAACATAAGAAAAGAAAGTATTATGGGATAAGTGATTTGTAGTAAGTAGTTTTTATAATAAAATAAATATGTAGACAAAACAATCCAAAAGATAATCAAGATAAAGGGGAGTATTTTGAGTTTGCCCCATTTAAATATACCCAAAAAAATTATAACAATTATCATCAAAAGGAATGCTATCTCAAAAAAAATGAAATTGCTTGGTCTTTGCAAATAGACATTATCAATAAGATTTTGTATTATCACCCCATGAATAAACATTCGAGATACCTCTCTGCCTTGAGAAACTTTTATTTGTTCTGAAAGCCTTGGGCTATTTAAGCCTACAATAACTATCTTGTCTTTAATCTTACTTGAATCAATATTGCCAGATAATAAATCTCCAAAGGAAAAATATTTTAAATTACTTATCACATTAAAATTTGGATAAACCCTACCAGTAGTATTTGCCTGTAATAAATCAAAAATTGACTTGTTATAAAATTGATTAAAGACATCTTCAAGAGATAGGTTGTTGTATTTAATGAAAGATTGCATTGACAAAGATGGAAACACCTTATCTTTGTAACATATAAATAAATCTTGCTGTCTAAGGATAGAATTGTCAATATTTCCAAGATAGATATGCCCCAGTGCAAAAGATTTTTGGGCAAAGGCAGGGATTGGCGATATAAGGTTATTTGCTTCAAATATATTAAGGTCTTTACACTTAAATGCCAATGAATTTTTTTGTAAATAATCAGGCATTTCAGAAATATTCTCTTGATACCTTTTGTCTTCAGTAAAATCAATAGGCATAATTAGATTTTTAGTATCTGATATATTCTCAACAAATAACCTGTCAAAATCTATCCTCTTTTCAGTCTCCGAAAGAATAGAAAGAAGTGTCTTGTGTGTATCTGCAAAAGAGGCATTTAAAAAGGCATCAATATATCT
>DUZI01000034.1 GCA_013349595.1 Nitrospirota bacterium | reverse complement strand
TGTCATAAGGCATTGCATTATAATGAATAAAGCAAAATTAAATAAAATTTGTCGATTATAAAAAGCCTGAAACAGCCCTTCCTATCGCTATTTTAAGGGTGACTCAAATAATTTATTAATAAGAGATAACATGCAAAGTATGACAGGTTTTGGTTCTTCACAAAGGGGTTATTATAAGGTTGATATCCGTTCTCTAAATAGTAAGCACATGGATATAAACTTTAGAATACCTTCAAATCTTTTTTCGTATGAGTTTATCTTAAGAGAAAGGCTTAAAGAAAACTTCTCAAGGGGAAAGTTTGATGTTACTATCAGTTTCACACAAAATAGCTCAAGTGCATTAAATCTCAACAAGGAAGGTATCTTAAATGTTCAAAGGGCTCTGAAGGAATTGAAAACAACTATCGGGTCAAAAGGTAATGTATCCATAGATTCAATATTACTTTTTAAAGACCTTATCTTCACTGTGGAGCAAACTATCAGTGAAGATGACTTGTTTTATGCCTTTGATAACTCTGTAAAAATATTAAAAGACATGAGGATACGAGAAGGATTAAACACAAGGGAAAACCTGATTGATATATTAAATCATATTGAGACTCTAATGACTAACATAAAGTTAAGATATAAGGAATATTCAATGGGATTGAATGATAGAATTTTAAAAAGACTTGAACCATTTAAAAACATTTCAGACATAGATGAGACAAGGTTATATCAAGAATCAGCCATACTTGCCCAAAAACTTGATATAAATGAAGAACTGGAGAGATTAACGAGTCACCTTGATCATTTTAGGGGACTCTTAAATCAAGATGTAGTTGGCAGGAGACTTGATTTTCTTTTACAAGAGATCTTAAGAGAAGTAAATACAATCTCTCAAAAATCAGAAGACATGGAAATAATCAAGTCAACAATTGAAATAAAGGCTCAGATAGATAAACTAAAAGAACAAGTGCAAAATATACAGTAAAATGGCTAAACTTTCAATTATTAATATAGGTTTTGGCAATATGGTTTCTGTATCAAGGATTATTGCCATTGTCAATCCTAATTCTCTGCCTATGAAGAAACTTCGTGACGAGGCAAGGGATAGATCTATGCTCATAGATGCAACAGAAGGAAAAAAGACAAGGTCAATCATAGTCGTTGATAGTGGTCAAATTATCTTGTCTGCCATTCAGCCAGAGACATTAGCCCAGAGGATAAATCAAGTGGACAAAGATGTTTAATAATCAAGATAAGACAAAAGGATGCTTGTTTGTTTTTTCAGCCCCTTCTGGTACGGGAAAAACTACACTGGCAAAGAGGTTATGCAGTGAAATCAATGGATTGGCTCATTCTGTTTCATATACGACAAGATCAATGAGAGAAGGTGAGATTGAAGGGATTCATTATCATTTTGTAACTGTAGATGAGTTTAAAGATATGGCTGAGCAAGGTGACTTTATTGAGTGGGCAGTAGTCCATGGCAATTACTATGGCACATCAAGATTGAAGATTCAAGAGAGACTTGATAATTCCCTTGATACAATATTGGATATTGATACTCAAGGTGCAGCAGAGATTAAGAGGCTCCTTCCGAGTAGTGTCTTGATATTTATAATGCCTCCATCCCTAGAGGTATTAAAAAAAAGGTTAGTTTTACGAGGAACAGATAAAGAGGATGTTATCAAACAAAGGCTTTTAAAGGCAGAAGAAGAGATAAAGGAAAGTTTCCATTATGATTACATAGTTGTAAATGATGTTTTTGACGAGGCACTTGAAGATTTAAAATGTATCATCAGGGCAGAAAAAAAAAAGACACATAGATACTTAATTCCACCTTGATAAATAGAGATTTAAGAAGGTTACAAAAGAAATAAGGTGGAAGTAAAAGAGTTCTTAAAAATTAGTCCTTTGTGGTGAAAAAAAGTTTTTATAAATAAAGGAGGATAGATTATTATGGATATCATAAGTCTCCCAATAGAATATAACAAAGACAAGATTGATAGCAGGTATAGGCTCGTTGTCATTGCATCTCAAAGGGCAAGGGAATTGGCACTTGGTGCACCTTTGAGAATTAATTTAGTTGAACAAAACAAGGAACAAAAGGACAAAAAACATTTTGAAAACAAAGTTACAAGTTTAGGACTTATGGAAGTATTACAAGATAAAATTGAATACTTCACTGGTGCAAAAGCTATTGAAGCAAGAGAAAAGGCTGAAAAAATTGACTACAAAAAGCTTGTTGATGCAAAAAGAAGAAATTTACAAGACCTTTGGGAACTTGAAAAGGAACTAAAAGTCTATCTCTATGAAAAAGAAAGTTCAAAAGATGATATCGAAAATGTCTTTGGGGATACTGATAATTTTGAATCAGAGGAATAGTTTGCTAATAAATAAAAAGATAATCTTTGCAATAACAGGTAGTATATCTGCCTATAAATCTATTGATACTATAAGGAGACTCAAAGAACAAGGGGCAATAATAGATGTAATACTAACAAGTTCTGCAAAAATGTTTATATCCCCCATGACAATACAATCTGCCTGTGATGTAAAAGTATATACTGACATGTATGACCCCCCTATGTCGCATATAAAACTCACTCAAAAAACAGATTTGCTCGTAGTTGCACCTGCAACAGCAAACACAATAGGTAAGTTTGCCTCAGCCATAGCCGATGATCTGCTTAGTTGTATATTCCTTTGCCACGATAAAAAAACGATTATGGCACCTGCTATGAACAATAAGATGTATGAGAATAGTAGAGTTCAAAGAAATATTGAAAATCTAAAGGCAAGTGGTGTCCTTTTTGTTGGACCTGATACAGGTCCACTCGCCTGTGGTTCAGAAGGCAAAGGCAGAATGTCCGATAGCGAAGATATAATAGAAATGATTAAAACTACTCTTTCAAAACAAGACTTAAAGGGACATAAGGTTCTAATAACAGCAGGACCGACAAGGGAATATATCGATCCTATTAGGTTTATAAGCAACAGATCATCAGGCAAGACGGGCTATGCTCTTGCTAAGACAGCCTTGAGAAGAGCGGCTGAGGTTATATTAATCAGTGGGCCTGTCTGTTTGAAAAATCCTTATGGCATCAAACCTATTTTTGTAGAGACCTCAGCAGAGATGTGTGAAAGTGTTTTAAGATTTTCAAAAGATGCCACAATTATTATCATGTCTGCAGCGGTATCAGATTTTGCACCCATTAAAAAAGAACCAAGTAAAATAGAGAAGAGAGATAAGCTAACTTTATCACTCTCAAAAACCACTGATATTTTGAAAGAATTATCCAAGTTGAATAACAAGTCCTTAAAAGTTGGTTTTGCTGCACAAACAGGTTTTGAGATAAAAAAAGCAAGGCAAAAGCTCATAGAAAAGGGCTTAGATATAATTGTATTAAATGATGTTACTGAACAAGGTTGTGGATTTGATGTTGACACCAATAGGGTTGCCCTGCTGAGTAATAATGAAGAAGATGATAAAGAATTACCCTTTATGTCAAAAGAAGAAATGTGTGAACATCTTTTTGATTATATAATTGAAAGATATAACCAGAAATACAGAGATGAACAGTAATAATATTATAGAACTTATTTCCGAAAAAATAAGAGAAAACCCAGATTCTCCACTATTTCTTTCTCTTGCAAGTGAATTAAAAAAACAGGATAGACTTGAAGAAGCCATTGAAACACTTATTGAGGGGTTGAAGAAAAATCCAGAGTATTTGCCTGCAAGGATTGCTCTTGCAAAATTGTATAAAGAAAATCATATGGATTCTGAGTATGTAAAAGAACTTGAAAAGATTCTTCAGAGGGATTCAAATCAAATATCAGTCAGGAAGATGATTGCTGATTATTACAAGAATAAAGGCTTGATTGAGGAAGCAATTAAGCATTATAAGGAGATATTGATATTAACACCTTATGACAAAGAAGCTTACAGTTTCATAAACAATCACTCAAATAACATGAAAACTCAATCTACCAAAGAACCAACTTTGGTTCAAGAAAGTGCCGTTGATTATTCTTATGATAAAAAGGTTTTTTCTGAAACCTCTGATATAGATTTTGATGGGGAACTTTTAAAAATAGAAAAACTCTCTTCAGAACAAAGATACAAAGAAGCACTTTTGGTTGCTGAGTCAATCCTTTTAAAGATACCCTCACATAAAAAGGCTCTACAAAAAAGGGAAGAACTCAAATATCTCATCAAATTAATCAACAAACCAAAAGAATCTGCTATCAAAAGGCTCAGAAATTTTAAGATAGCCTTGATCAAATTATATTTCAGGTCAAGGTTCGAGATATAACATGCAGAATTTTAACGAGAAAATCCAAGACACACTTAGAGCAAAAAAAATAAATGCATTCTTAATCACAGATATAAACAATATCTATTATCTAACAGGCTTTACAGGTTCTTCAGGCTTTTGTCTAATTACAGCAAAGTCAAAACACTTTTTCACTGATTTTAGATATGTAGAACAGGCTGAACAAGAGGTTAGTGGTTGGACTTTGAATATAGAAAAGGGAAAAAGAATTGATGTGCTTAGAAAATTTATAAAAAAAAATGCAATAAATAACCTTGCCTTTGAAACATCTATATCTTTTCTGTTCTATACTGCCCTTAAGGCATTAAAGATACCCCTTAAAGCCCTTAATGGATTAGTGGAAAATTTGAGGAAACACAAAAATGATATGGAGATTGATTTAATCAAGCTTGCTTATAAAAGGGCAGAAAATGCCTTTCTTGATATAAAGAGGTTTATAAAAAAAGGTGCCAAAGAAAGCCATATTGCTCTGCGACTTGAAAATGCCTTAAAAAATCAAGGTTGTAAGAAGATACCCTTTGATATAATTGTTGCCTCAGGCGTTAATAGTTCAAAACCTCATGCAACAGTATCTGATAAGGTCCTACAAGGTGGTGATCTTATTACTATTGATTGGGGCGGTGAAAATAAGGGTTATTATTCAGATATGACAAGGACATTTCTTATACAAGGCAAGGATATTGAAAGAAAGTCTGAAATTTATAATATTGTCAACAAAGCAAGAGACAAGGCTATTAATGCCATAAAGATTGGCGTAAAAGCCAAAAATATAGACAGCGTTGCAAGAAAATATATAACAGATAAAGGTTATGGAGATTATTTTGGTCATGGTTTGGGTCATGGAATAGGATTACTGGCACACGAAGAGCCAAGGATTAACAAGATAAGCACTGAAATATTGACAAATGGAATGGTTTTTACCATTGAGCCGGGTATTTATATAAGAGAATTTGGAGGCGTAAGAATAGAAGATACCGTAGTCATCAACAATGATAAGATAGAAATTTTAAATAACTTACCTACAAAGCTTGAAATTTTATAATATAAATTCTATGGAGGTGCACAAGTGATAGTAACAAGTGATTTCAAAAGGGGTGCAAAGATTGAGTATAAGGGAGAACCTTATGAGATTATTGAATTTCAACATGTAAAGATGCAACAAAGGGCACCAATTGTAAGAACTAAGATTAAAAGTTTAAAGACAGGCAGGGTCCTTGAAGAGACCTTTTCAGCAGGTGATAAATTTGAAACCCCTGCACTTGAAGAAAAAGAAATGCAATACTTATATGTGCAAGATGGTTTACACTACTTTATGGACATGGAGACTTATGAGCAAATTCCACTAACTATTGAGCAGTTAGGTGATGCTAAGAAATTTATAAAGGAAAACATGATTGTAACCATTCAATACTATAAGGGTAATCCACTTAATGTAAATACACCAATGTTTGTTGAGCTTGCTATTACCGATACAGAGCCTTCTTTTAGAGGTGATACCGCTAATGCAGGGAGTAAACCTGCAACCCTTGAGACAGGTGCACAGATAAAGGTTCCTTTTCATATTCAGATAGGAGATCTAGTCAAGATAGACACCCGCACCTCTGAATATATTGTAAAAGTAGGTAGTTCAAAGTAACTCAATCTATAGAAAACCTTAGGAGGCAACAAATGCAGATAGATGAATTAAAAGAACTGATAGGATTGCTTGAAAATACTGATATAACAGATTTTCAATTTGAAAAAGAAGGAATAAAGGTTAGGATTAAGAGAGATAAATATGTTGGTTCCTTTGAATTCAGGAAATCTGCCCCGTTAGAAAATACAAAGGAATCAACTGATAAAACATTAGTTGAACAAAGAGAGACCTATACTGTTACATCCCCAATTGTTGGAACCTTTTACCGCTCATCTTCAGCTGATGCCATGCCTTTTGTAGAGCTCGGTGCGAAGGTAAGAAAGGGACAGGTGCTTTGTATTATTGAGGCTATGAAATTGATGAATGAGATAGAGAGTGATGTTGACGGCACAGTAGTAAAGATATTTGTTGAAAACAATCAGCCTGTTGAATTTGGCGAACCATTGTTTCTTATTGAAA
Source organism: Nitrospirota bacterium (assembly GCA_013349595.1). GTDB lineage: Bacteria > Nitrospirota > Thermodesulfovibrionia > Thermodesulfovibrionales > Dissulfurispiraceae > DUZI01. The sequence goes on along the minus strand of DUZI01000034.1, from coordinate 4,472 downwards.
TTTAATTAGGTGATATAAGATGAAACTCTTCAAAAAGATTCTCATTGCAAATAGGGGTGAGATAGCTGTAAGGATAATAAGGGCTTGTAAGGAGTTGGGTATAAAAACCGTTGCAGTCCATTCAACCGTTGATAGAAGCTCTCTGCATGTAAAAATAGCCGATGAATCAGTTTGTATAGGTCCAGCCCACTCAAAGCATAGTTATCTCAACATACCAGCCATATTAAGTGCAGCAGAGATAACAGATGCAGAGGCAATTCACCCTGGTTATGGTTTCCTTTCTGAAAATAACCACTTTGCTGAAGCCTGTGCAACCTCAAATATAACATTCATTGGGCCATCACCAGATACCATAAGGATTGGTGGTGATAAGGCAAAGGCAAGACAAATATTAAAGAAAAAAGGGATACCAGTGGTACCTGGCAGTGAAGGACCTCTTTTGACCATTGAAGAGGCTCAAAAATTGTCAAAAAAGATTGGCTTTCCAATGATAATAAAGGCATCTGCAGGAGGAGGCGGTAGAGGGATGAGGATTATAAAGGAAGAAAATGAATTGGCTTCAGCCTTCACCATTGCCCAGAGGGAAGCCCTCGCTGCTTTTGGAAATAGCGAGCTTTATATAGAAAGATATCTGCCCCAGATAAAACACATTGAAGTCCAAATCATCGCCGACAATAAAGGTAATATAGTACATCTTGGAGAGAGAGACTGTTCTGTCCAAAGGAGACATCAAAAGCTCATTGAAGAAGCACCATCTCCTTTTTGTACAGAAGCCTTTAGAAAAAAAATAGGAGATCTTGCCATTAGGGCTGCCAAAGCTATGAAATATACAAATGCAGGCACTATTGAGTTTATTGTAGATGCAGATGGGAATATATATTTTATGGAGGTAAATACAAGGGTCCAAGTTGAACATCCAATCACAGAGGAGATAAGTGGTGTTGATATAATCAAAGAGCAGATAAAAATAGCCTCTGGACAAAACCTTTCCATAAAACAAAATCAGGTCAAATTAAATGGTCATGCTATTGAATGTCGTATCAATGCAGAGGATCCCGATAAATTTACCCCTTCTCCTGGCAAAATAACTTTCTTTAGTCCTCCGGGTGGACCTGGTATCAGGGTTGACACATCTGCCTTTACAGGATACACAGTCCCACCTCAATATGATTCAATGATAGCCAAACTCATTGTAAGAGCTGATACAAGACAAGAGGCTATTTCAAAAATGAAAAGGGCTCTTGATGAATTTTTTATTGAAGGCATAAAGACCACTATACCTTTTATGAAAAAAGTATTGCAACATCCTCTATTCATTAAAGGTAATTACTATACAAACCTTATAGAGCAATTATCCCAATCTGAAAACAGTCAATCTAATAATACTAATGGTAACTCACCATAAATCTAAACCTATTAATTTACCTAAAATATGTGCAGTAACCCTACCTGATGACCCTAATCTTCTAATAAACATAGAGATTGCTTTAAGAAATGGAATTAAATGGATTCAGTATCGTGCCAAAAACAAAAGCAGAAAATTGCTCTTTCAAGAAGCACTACAAGTAAAAATACTTTCTGAAAAATTCAATGCTTTACTTACCATAAATGACTATGTTGATGTAGCAATAATTATTGGTGCTACATCAATTCATCTTGGACAGCAAGACCTCCCCTGTAAATCAGTAAAGTCTATCGCAAACAATATGATTATAGGTATATCTACACATAATATTGAAGAAGCAAAAGAGGCACAAGAAAATGGTGCAGATTATATAGGTTTTGGTTCTGTCTTTATTACTTCGACTAAGGAAGTTGGGACGCCAAAGGGAATAGAGACATTAAAAGATGTATTAAGGACTATAAATATCCCTGTAGTTGCTATAGGTGGAATAAATATTATAAATATTAGAGAACTCCTTGATAATGATGGTATGCCCTTTTCATTAGCCATGTCATCAGGTATCTTCAAGGGAGACATAGCCAAAAACTGTCAAAGATTAGTAGAAATAGGACTGCTGTAAAATCTTTTTTTTATAAAGTCAAATATGTAATAAAATGCCTTGTAGCAAAAAGGATTAATGAGTTAAAGAGAAATGATAATTAGAGTGCAGAATAGCTTGATGAAAAGAAGAAGTTTATTTAGAAATCCATTATTGTGCCAAAAAAAACGCCTTTACTATAGAAATTAATCAAACTATTAAAAGGAGGACTCATTATGGAGTCAGAACCACAAATGTGCATACTCTGTGCATATAGGGGCACATGTCAGAAACAATTTTCTATGACAGCAGGTAAAAAATGCCCTGAATACACAAGAGATTTGACCATCAAAGAACCGCCTAAAGAAGATGATAATAAAAACTAAATATTCTTTTTTTTTAAAGGTATTTACCCTTTTTATCATCATATTATTTGTTAGTTGTGGTAAAAAAACTGCAACTTCTTTAAAAGCCTATGAACCACCAAAACCTGTAGAATCAATAAATGCAATAAGGATAGAAGATTATTTACTACTTTCCTGGAAATATCCCTCTATAGAAACAAAAAGGCTCAAGCACTTTATACTTATCATAAAGTCTGATGATAGAGATGAGACAATAGAACTCTCACCTTTTCAAACTGAATTTAGAGATAACAAAATAAAAGAAGGTAATACATACAGCTATACCCTAAAAACTGTTAATCAAAAAGGCACAGAAAGCCTTAAATCTACAAAAATAGAAGCAGTGATCTGCAAGATGCCTGATGAAATTATTTCTTTAAATTATCAAATCAGTTTTGATAATTTAATCCTTTATTGGGAACCACCTAAAAAATATGATGATTGTCCTCAAGATTTATCTTACAATATCTACAAGTTCGATGATATTAATAATCCTGTACCAGTAATTTTAAATAATGTACCTATAAGAGATAATAAGTTTATTATCCCTCTTGAATTAGGTTATTTTACCCTGCGACCAGTTATTCAGACAGAAACTTTGAATATTGGAAGAGAAAGCAATACAATAAAAATAAGTCATGACTCACTCATACCACAAACACCGAAGATTATTACTACTTTCAGAAACAATAATAGAATATTTATATTATGGCAAGAGGCTAAAGAAAGTTGGGTCAAAGGATATAGAATTTACAAAAAAGAATCAGTACAAGATAGATTCTATCTTGTAGCAGAGGTATTAACACCTATCTTTACAGAAGAAGTAAAGAACAATGGCTCATTTTTTTATCAAATTACAGCCTTTGGACCTAAAAGAGAAAGTTCCCCATCAGAAACTATAAGACATGATTATTATTGATAAGAATTAAGAAATGAAGTTTATCACAGAATTGTCATTTAGTAAATATTTCTAATAACCACCAAAATCGGCGATAGAGCTAAAAAGCTTAATAAAATCAGCAAGTAAGATAGGAAGGGTTGGTGAGGAATTTTTATACAACACCTTATAAAAGAAATCTTGAGAAACTTTAGCAAAAGGCATTGCATTATAAAGAATAAAGCAAAATTAAAATGAAATCGTCAATTATAAAAATTCCGAAACAGCCCCTTCGTATCGCTATTTTTGGGGCTTAAACTTAGTTTTAGCGACAAAGAAATAACCCCTTGGGGTGGGATGGCATTGATGAGCAGGATGCTTCAAAAGATAGGATTTAATAATGCCTTAATTGGAGTTAAACTGCCTGCACAGGGGTCAAATAGGGGATATTCACTATACTGTTATAAGTCGATATGGACAGCAGGAAGGAGCGAAGCGGGGATAAAATCCACATAAACCGAGGCGCAACTGACATCATCCTATTTTGTAGCAGATTGCCGCATGATGGTGGCTAATTGTTGGCTGCGATCGGGTGATGCAATAATTTAGAAGGATTTCTGCAGGATAATAAGTTGGCAGATAAGAAGATAGGTTTATTGAGGGCTGACAGCGGTTTTTGTCATCAGAGTATATTTAAGCATCATGCGAGCAGATGCTGAGAACAGGATTAAGGAACTGAAGTATGATTTTGGTGCTGATAGATTTAATATGCAAAGCTTTACTGCTACCTAAGCAGTGATTAATTTCATAATGATAGTCTATAACCTGATGAGCTTGTTTAGACAAGCTGCAGTATGCAGCAAGGTTCAGCCGACCCTGAAAACAATGAGATACAAGATTTTTGCTGCTGGCGGATATATCTATCATAAAAGATGGACATAGACGCATTTTGAAGCTTTGCATGGCTATGAGAAGAAGGCAATGGTGGGATTATGGGGCAAGGCGAAGTCTTTTCCCTTGCCTGCACATTTTCCATTAAAACTCTAATGACAATTCTCGGTTTAAGTTTTTCAAAGATAACTAATTTATGTCAAATAAAACATCGTTCAGTTTTTTAGCAAAGGTATTAATCTATTTCGGATTACTTGCCTTTCCTATTGGGATGCTTTTTATCGGCTTTTTTACTATTGAGGTAAGTTGTTTAAGAGC
>DUZI01000033.1 GCA_013349595.1 Nitrospirota bacterium | reverse complement strand
TAGTTTCAAAAAAATCTCCAATGCCTTAGATAGCATCTACAATTCCCTGCCTGATTTGATTATTACAGATTTTTCAAGCGATGCAACTGAGATCTCGAAAATAATCAGTGAAGTAAAAAAAGATCCAATTTTTGGACAAATACCAGTCCTTGTCATCGTTGAAGAAGATTACATCTTTTGTGATGATAATTGGTTGATAATTGACGACTATATAAGAAAACACGATGTAGATAAAGAAATACAAAATGTAGTCAAACTTTGTCTTTTCCGTGCTGAAAGGGTATTCGAAACCAATCCCTTAAGTCGTCTCCCCGGTAATATTACTATTGAAAAAAAGATTCAGAACATGATTGACAAAGGAGAGAAGTTTGCTGTGGCTTATACTGATTTGGATTATTTTAAACCCTATAATGATAAATATGGCTTCAGTAGAGGAGATCAGGTATTGCGAATGCTTGGCAGACTTGTTCTCAACTTTGTAAGACAATGGCAACCCCATGATAGTTTTGTTGGACATATTGGTGGCGATGACTTTGTCTTTATAGTCTCCATAGATATAGCTGAAAAACTCTCACAGGAGATAATAGACACATTTAGTAAGATTGTACTTACCTTTTATGACGATGAAGACAAAAAAAAGAAATGCATTGACTCTGTCGACCGTGAAGGTATGAAGAAAAAATATCCCATAATGGGTCTTTCAATAGGTATTGCACATAATCAAATCAGAAACTTTACACACTATGGAGAAGTAGCTGAATTAGCATCAGAGATGAAAAAATATGCCAAACTTAGTGGTGGTAATTGTTATAAAATTGATATGAGAAAAATATAGCTTTAACCTTTTGATTTTGCAAATTCCTTGATTATAGCCTGCCCAATGACATTTCGCTGTATCTGATTTGTCCCTTCATAAATTTGTAGTATCTTGGCATCACGCATCATCTTCTCCACAGGATATTCTTTCATGTAACCTGCCCCACCCATCACTTGAACTGCATCAGTGGTAACCTTCATTGCAACATCTGTTGCAAGTGTCTTAGCCATTGCTGATTCTTTTGATACATCTTTTGCACCACTATCAAGATAACGGGCAGCGGCATAGGTCAGTGCCCTTGATGCCTCAATCTGTATTGCCATGTCTGCAAGCATATGTTGAACTGCCTGAAAACTTATTATGGGGTGTCCAAACTGTATCCTCTTTCGTGCAAAATTAACAGCCTCATTGAAAGCCCCTTGAGCAAGCCCTACCCCCTGTGCAGCAACTCCAATCCTTGCTTGATCAAGTGTTTTCATGGCGACGATAAAGCCTGCACCCTCTCTTGCAATGATATTCTCTTTTGGTACCCTACAGTTATCAAATATTAACTCCCTTGTCGCTGATGCCCTAATTCCCATCTTGTTCTCTTTCTTGCCAAAGGTAAAACCACTTGCACCTTTTTCTACTATGAATGCAGAAGCACCTCTTGCACCCTTTGATTTATCTGTAATGGCAATTATAGTGTATATGTCTGCCTCACCGCCATTAGTTATCCATTGTTTAGTACCATTAATCACATATTCATTACCTTGAAGTTGTGCAGTAGTCTGAATACCGCCTGCATCACTCCCCGCATTTGCCTCAGTAAGTCCAAAGGCAACGGTCTTCTCACCTGTTGCTATCTTAGGCAGATATTTCTTTTTTTGCTCTTCTGAACCAAAAAGAATAATTGGATAAGTGCCAAGTGCATTTGCTGCAAAAGTTGTAGCCACTCCAAGACAAGCAGAAGATAATTCCTCTACTGCTAAACATAACTCAAAACAACCCTTTCCAAGTCCTCCATATTCTTCAGGGATAAAAAGGGCAAACATATCAGACTGGGCAAGTACCTTAATAATCTCACTTGGATATTCATTATGTTCATCAAGATATGCCCTCACTGGCACTATCCTTTCTTCTGCAATCTGCCTTGCAAGGTCACGAATCATGATCTGTTCTTCATTTAAAAAATAATCCACTTTTATAATTCCTCCTCTTTGATTTCTTTTTGGATAAATTTTGTTTAGGCGTTAATGTCAATTTGTTCTATAAGTAAAGTTGGCGCTCCTATATTACCATAAAATTTTAAATCATCTCCAATGAGTGCAACTTTATTAAATAACTTAAAAATATTACCAGATATAACTGCCTCTTTAAAGGGATGAATAAAACCACCTTTTTGTATCCATAATCCCGATATACCAACAGAAAAATCGCCAGTGATTGGATTTGTTGTGTGCATACCTAAGATTTCTGTAACATATACACCTCTGTCAATTGCCTTTATAATCTCATCTTTACTTAATACCTGTGTAGCATCAGAAGCTTTTAAATAAAGATTATTTATACCAACTAAAGGCAGAGACTTAAAGCCTGCCCTTACAGCATTTCCCGTTGATTGCACACCCTCTCTTGAGGCAGTGTAAGAATTATATAGAAAGGATTTTAAATAGCCCTTTTCAATAACCACCGTCTCGCCTGTATATAAACCCTCTGCATCAAAAGGTCTTGTGCCAATAAGCCCTTTTTTATTGGCACTATCAATAATATCAATCTTATCACTTATAATCTTCTCGCCAATCTTACCCTTTAAGATAGACCTGCCTTTTTGAACTGAATCAGAACTAAAAGATGAAGACATAAGGGTAAGAAAGTTTATAGCTGAAATGCTGTCAAGGACAACATATCCTTTTAGAGATGAAATCTTACGAGCACCAAACATACTTGTTGCCCTCTTACTTGCGGTAATACCAATCTGCTCAAAATCTATGTTGTCAATAAAACGATTTGCCTCAAAGTCCCAACCTGTATAACTCTCTTGACCATTCTCTGCTACAAGGAGAATTTTTGCCACTGCTTCGGTAGATTTGAAACTATCCTCAATACCTAAAGAGTTTTTGATAAATGTTGATGATTCATAAAATGAACCCACTGCCTTCCTTACCCTATTTACATATTTCTCTTTTAGGGCTGATCGCTCCATTGATAGGACTTTTTCAAAGGCATCCTTTGGAGTTAACAAATTTATTTTTTTATCAAAGATTTCCACATCATCGTGGAAAATTTTGTTATTCCTCTTTGGGAGTTTGTTTTCCTCTTGTGTTGCTACATATTTTGAAGATGCTAAGGCCTTAGATATAACCCCTTTGAACTGTTCTTCTTGAGTTGAATATGAAAACCCCACCTTACCATCTTTGATTATGCGAAGACCATAACCAGACTCATCAAAAGATTCAAATGCCTCTGTTTCTTTATCCTTTACCTCTATGGTAATGCCTTTTGACTGAATAAAATAAATCTCAGCCTCCTGAGCACCTGCCCTTAAGGCTTCATCAATTACCTTGTTTAAAAAATGCCACTTCACATGTCACTCCTTTTGATAAGTTGCGGAGGCAGTGCTGGATTCCCAAACAGTAACAGAGTAAAGAGATATATTGGAATAATCTATCAATCTTTCCTTCAACATCTCGTAAATCCATTTTGCAATATTCTCTGAAGAGGGATTTATCTCTGTAAAGGGATAGATCTCATTTACATTCTTATGGTCTAATTGATTAATAACCTCATTGGTATGTCTCTTTAAATCATGAAAATCAATGGCAATTCCTATGTCATTTAACTCATGAGCAACGACACAAACCTTCACCTTCCAATTATGTCCATGTATGTTTTCGCACTTACCCTTATATCCTCTTAACTGATGAGCAGAGGCAAAGGATGTCTCAATCATAAGCTTAAACATTTAATCTATTTAACCTTATTATGTGCCTTTTTAAAGATGGCAACATAAGGTAGGTTTCTGTAATTATTTTTGTAATCAAAGCCATATCCAATGACATACTCATTTGGTATTTTATATCCTATATAATCAACTGGAACCTCTACAATCCTCCTCTCTTCTTTATCCAGAAAGACACAAATCTTTAAACTTGCAGGGTTTCGCATCAATAACCTTTCTCTAATAAGATTCATAGTTATTCCTGTATCAATAATATCATCAACTATTATTATATGTTTATTTTCAATATCTTCTTTCAAATCGGAATGTATTATTACCTCACCTGAGGAATCTGTCCCTAAATAGCTTGAAGCAATAATAAAATCAATTAAAACAGGCACCTTTATATGTCTAACAATATCTGCAAAAAACATAAATGCACCTTTTAGCATACCTACCATAACTATCTCTTTTCCTTTGTAGTCCTTTGAAATCCTGTTTGCCAATTCAATAACCTTAGATTGAATCTGTTCAGTAGTAAAAAGTGTCTTTCCTATAATCATCTTACCTCTCCTTTTTTTGATATTTTAAATTTTTTTGTGATGATTAATTTAGTTTGAAGAATTATTAAAAAAAATATCTAATGCCAAAAGTATGAAAGTTTGAACCACCTTTTTCTATACCATTTATTAGCCCAAATATACCTGAACGATGATGTATCCTAAAAAATAAATCAATCTTTGATTTGGGCAGACCAACTGTTATTTCTGTTAGAAGAAGATTGAGAAGTCTTGAGGTATCCTCTGAGTTATCAGTCTCAATCTTAGGAGTAGTGCTTGCATAAGACAAACCATCTCCAAAAGTAATACCAATATTTACAGTCTCAGAGAGATTAAACCTTGAACGAAGCAACAAGGCAAAAGCAACCTCTTGATTTGTTTGTTTTCCACTATGTTGACCTAAAAGGGCTTCTGCATCAATAGTAAGATTACTTGTAAGCCTAAATATCTGCCTCCCTGCACCAATCACATAAATATAAGATGCCTCAGGTGAAGCCTTTAACTTAAAGTAGTCAATATATTTTTTATGATTTGATTGCCCTGCATAAAAGGAAAGATACCATTTATCCTCAGCAAAGGCATTTGAAGCATAGATTAAAAACAAGAACAAAATTAAGATAGTCCCTTTTATCATCTTTTATAAATAATCCTTTGAAATTTTATGACAAAGTATAATATATTATGTAAGTTAATTTCACCATCTTAACAAAACACAAAATCAGCGATAGAACTGAAAACTTAACAAAATCAAGTAGGAAGGGTTGGTTAAAAATTTTTATACGACACCTTATAAAAGAAATCTTGAGAAACTTTAGCAAAAGGCATTGCATTATAAAAGCAAAATTAACAATGAATTCATCGATTATAAAAATTCCGAAACAGCCCTTCCTATCGCTATTTTTGGGTAAAATTTATCTATGAAAATAATTTTAGCAATTTTAATATCTGCCTTTTTAGGTGTAGGCTCTGGTTATGGAGCTTTTATGATATTTGCAAAACCAAATCTGTCAGCCCAAGAAACAGCAGAGGGCAAACCTGCTAAAGTAAATGAGGGCAGTAATTTACAAAATGACTATACTCCTGAACTCTCAAATTTAGGAGACACTAACTTTGAAAGTATTAAGTTTATGTACGACAATGATGAACTCACAAAAGAAGGGGCTATCTTATTTATAAAGATGAGAGGGCAAACTTATAATCAAAAACCTGAACAGATTGATAAAATGATAAAGAACTTTGAAAGGCTCGCAAGTAAAATACCTATAATTGATGCCTTTAAGATAATTGCACTTCAACATCAATTATTGGAACTTAAAGACTTTACTGACCCAAGACTAAGACTCATGTAAACTAATAATTTAATCAGTAGATGCCTCAAGATGCCTATTTTATGCCTTCATATCCTTTCCTTCTTTGCAGCCAAATGTTTGATTAAAAAACCTCAATAAGCATAAGGAGAGATTATTAACTCATCAAGGAGAAAAAAAGTGGAAACAACCATATTCTTTATAACCCAAAGGGGGCAATCAGTAGCTAATAAAATCAAACAAAATCTGAAAGATTCTATTGTCTTGAGATTTAACAGTGATTACCTCAAAGATGTTTGGCAGAAAGACCAAAGGCTTATCTTTGTTATGTCAACAGGTATTGTCATAAGAACAATATCACCATTATTGAATGATAAAAAAATTGACCCACCAGTATTGGTAATTGATGAAACGGCAAGATATGTCATAAGTTTATTAAGTGGACACCTTGGAGGTGCCAATGAATTTGCAAAAGAGATAGCTGCAATATTAAATGCTGAGCCTGTAATCACCACTTCGTCAGATTTGAATAACCTTACACCACTTGATTTATGGTTAAAAGGGCAGAAATTGTTTATAGAAAACCTTGAAGTCTTACCTATGGTAATGACAAGATTTATAAATAATGGGACTTTGAGGGTTTATTTAGATGAAGGTCTTGATATTACATTACCAGAAGATTTTTTGACAGTAGGCCCTGCATTTGCAGATATGTTAATAACCAATAAGATAAGATTTAATATCTGTGGTTGTAAAGTAAAGGAACAACTTATAGCACGTCCAAAAAACCTCTTTGTCGGTATTGGATGCAATAGTGGTACCACTAAAGAAGAAATTGAAAAGGCAGTATTTTCTCTCTTTGAAAGAGAAAACCTATCTGTAAATTCAATTTCAGCCTTTGCATCTATTGATATTAAAAAAAGAGAGTTAGGATTAAGGGATTTCTTAAAAGAACATGGCACTCCGCTAATTGTATTTTCTGCTAATGAGTTAAATACTGCAAGAGACATTGAACCCTCAGAGCCTGTACTTAAGGCAACAGGTGCAAAGGCTGTAGCAGAACCCTCTGCAATCATGGCATCAGGAAATGGTACTTTAATAGTAAAAAAAAATGTCACAGGTAACCTCACCCTTGCAATAGCTCAAGGCAAAGAAATAAGCACATCTGTAACAAAACCTGCCCTCTATATCGTTGGTACAGGCCCTGGCGAGACATTCTATATGACTGAACAAGCAAAAGAGGCAATCAAGGCTTCAAAGATTATTATTGGTTATGATACTTATGTAGAACAGATTAGAGACTTATTAAAAGGCAAAGAAGTATTTACAACGACTATGACAAAAGAGACAGAGAGATGTCAAAAGGCTATTGATTTATCATTATCAGGTAATACAGTAGCACTTGTAAGTGGTGGAGACCCTGGTATATATGCAATGGCAGGTCTCGTATTTGAACTACTTCACAAGGCAAATATTGATAGCCATGATATAGATATTATGATTGTCCCTGGCATTTCCGCCTTAAATGCCTGTGCTGGAAGGCTTGGAGCTCCACTGATGCACGATTTTGCCTGTATAAGCCTTTCTGACAGACTTACTCCATGGGAATTGATTGAAAAAAGGCTTGAAAGTTCTGCCAAGGCTGATCTCGTCATTGTCTTGTATAATCCCAAAAGCCTATCAAGACAGGAACATATAAAGATTGCCAAAGAAATCATTTCTAAATATCGTCGCCCTGATACGCCTGTTGGCATAGTATCAAGGGCTATGAGGGAAAATGAAAGTGTTATCATCACAAATCTTAAAGACTTTTTACAACATGAAATAGACATGCAAACAACCATTATTATAGGCAATTCACAAACTTTTATATGGGATAAATGGATGATTACTCCGAGGGGGTATATTTTAAAAAAATGAGTAAACTGGCACTGTTGTGGGATGAATCTTACCTTTGGGGGATAATGGCTTATAAATGCCTTAAAAAGATTGGTATAAGCTTTGACATCGTAACTGCAGATGAATTAACAGATACTTTGAGGGATGATTACAAAATCCTCATAGTTCCAGGCGGATGGGCTTCAAACAAGAAAGAGGCACTTGGAGAGGTAGGCACTAATACTATCAGAGAATTTGTCTATCAAGGTGGCTCTTATATTGGTTTTTGTGGTGGGGCAGGGCTTGCTACCTCTGAGGGAATTGGGTTGCTTGATGTTAAGAGAATGCCAAGTTCACAAAGGGTTCCAAGTCTTAGTGGTAAGATAAAGGCAAGGTTAACAAATCATGAGATTTACAAAGGTATAGACGAGCCAATATTTCATATCTGGTGGCCCTCACAGTTTTTGATAGACAGTCCTGAATTAAGAATAATTGCAAGTTATGAAGAAACCCTTGATGATGCCTTTAGTTCTGATTTAAAAATTTCAGCTGTTAAAAAATATGGTGATTGGGAATATCTTGAAAGCCTTTATGGAATTAATCTTAATCCAGATAGGGTAATTGGCTCTCCACTTGTTATTGAAGGAAAATATGGTAAGGGCAGCATTATCTTATCACTGATACACTTTGATACCTTTGATGATAAAAATGGTCAAAGGGTCTTGAAAAACTTGATTGATTATCTTGGTAATGGCAAGATTGATGATAGAGTTGATGAGATAGACTCGCAAGATACTTCAGTCAATCACAGTTACAATAAATATATAGAGGAGATTCATAATTCAACAAAAGAACTCATAGACTTTGGAATTAAGAATTTTCTTTGGTTTTGGAGAAACGAAATGTTACTGCAGTGGCGTAGAGGGATTAGAGGGCTTGAATGTTGTAATCTCTACATATTAGGTCTGGAACTTTATAATCTCTCAACAAGACTATCAGTCTGTCAAAAGGATAATCTTTTAAAACCCTTGAAAGATTTAAGAGACAAACTAATACCGTATATTGAAGCCTTAAAAGAGTTGCTCTTTCTTGAGAGATTAGAACTTCAAAAGGGCCATTTAACTTATATCAAGACAGAGAACTATCACATTGAGGCAAAAAGGATGGCTCTCTTTTCATCTTCAAAAAGTTACGGAGGAGTTTATAAGAATATCCTAAATAGTTTTGATAAATTGTTGTTACTTGTTTTGAAATCAACAAAGATACGAGCAAGTCTTAAGTCAAAAAGTATCATTACGGTATAAAAACCTTTTGACAAATATGTGGGTTGTCTATTGAAAATAATTTATGCTATTTCGTTTGTTGAAATTCAAGTGCAAAAGAAGCGCCTTTATTAAGATTTCTTGCAGTTATTGAACCATTAAAGAGTCTCTCAACTAACATTTTTACAATATAAAGACCAATCCCCTGTTTATAATACTTTTCATTAGTCGTAAAGTAGGGGTCAAAGATTCTGTCTAAAATTTTTGATGGGATACCACAACCATTGTCATCTATACTTACGGTGATTAAACCGTTAGAACTTGTGAAAGATATATTTATAAGACCCTCTTCATTAATCTTGAGAAGCCCCTTTTTTCTTGCCTCTTTTATCGCCTGAATAGCATTGTTGATTATCCTCACAATACAGTCTTGAAATCTTGATATATCGCCTTTTATCAACATGTCATCACAGCAAATGCTATCTTTTACCTCAAGATTATGTATTAAGCAGGTCATCTTGCAGATAATATTGTCTTCATCAAATTGGGGCTTGAAAAGGTTGATAACATTTACTACTGGAGGCTTCACATCAAACACCTTTTCTTCAGGATTAGCCTTTAGAAGATTTAAAAAGTCATCGATAGTAGTTGAGAGTGCCTTTAGTCTTTCCATTGCAATGTCAACATATTCCCTTACCTTATCAACTGTAAGGGTACCTCTTTCAAAGTCATCTTTTTGGTTTTGCAGTAAAAGACCTATCACATTTAATGGTTGTCTCCAATGGTGGGATATGGATATAAGCATTTCAGACATTGCAGAAAAGAGAGCCTGTTGAATGATTATCTGCTCTTGCTGTCTTCTCCTCTTAATCTCCTCTTCTATCCTATCAGCAAGGTTGATATTTATCATCTTGAGCTCGTTTTCTAATGCCTTATATTCTGTAATATCTCTTATCAAGACTGTTAAGATTTGTTTACCATCAAGATTATAATCCTTTACAGGTGATAATTTTGCCTCATACCATCTCTCACCAAAAGACATTTTTAGAGGGTATTTTATAGACTGCACCTTTTGGGTCTTGACTGTCTCATTTATGATATTCAATAACTTTCTTGATAGTTCCTCTTCAAATATATCTGTTACTTTCTTACCCTTTACCTCATATGCAGGTTTATATAGAAAAGTTTCATCAGTAGTCGTTACCTCGTGAAACAGTCCCTCTTCATCAATCAATAAAACTATATCAGGTGATGAATTGAGGATAGCACGGAGGAGATTTTCCCTTTGTTGAATAAGTTTTCTTGCCTTTTCAGCATCTTCAAATTTATCTTCAAGTTTGCGAATAAGTGCTACATTATAGTCCTTCATAAACTGCTCATCTTCAGGCAATCTGCAAATCTCCCTTGTCTGTAATTCACCTTTTTTGTATTTTTCTAATACATCGGCTATATATTTAAGAAAGACATTAGGTTCAGCAGGTTTAACGATAAACATATCAGCCCCAAGGCTAAGGGCAAATTCTTCATCCTTACTGGATGTATAAGTAGCAGTGTAAAAGATAAAGGGTATTGAGGCATAACGGTTATCAGATTTGCATTTCCTACAAAATACAAATCCGTCCATCACAGGCATCAATATATCAGAGATGATTAAGTCTGGCTTTTCTGTATTCATACAGTCAAAGGCTTCATAGCCGTTGTGGGCAATCATAGTCCTATAACCCTTTTTCTTTAGTGTGTAATCAAGCAAAAGGCAGTTTTCATATAAATCATCTACTATAAGAATTAGTGTTTTGCCCTCTTGCATTTAATCAAACCTCCTTGCTATCTTTTAAATATTGTCAAAAATTAAACCCATAAAGCCAAAGAGAACATGGAGAAAAGATTAGAATGTATATGTATTCTCTCTGTGTCCCTTTCCTTTTTTCTCATTGACCTCTTTGGTTCCCTTCTTTTGTTTCAACTATCGTGAGTACCCAGAGATTCTCTCTGTTGCCTCTGTGGTTTCATTAGCACCCCTCTTTAAAATAGCGCTTAGTAAGGGCTGTTTCAGGATTTTTATAATCGACAAATTTTATTTATAATTTTGATTTATACATTTAAAACAATGCCTTATGACAAAGCCCAAGGAACTTTTTTTATAAGGTGTCGTATAAAAATTCCACACCAGCCCTTCCTATCTTACTTGCTGATTTTATTAAGCTTTTTACTTCTATCGCTGATTTTGGGTATAAAGAATAAAGCAAAATT
>DUZI01000032.1 GCA_013349595.1 Nitrospirota bacterium | reverse complement strand
GTCCAGTCGCAAAGAATTGTTGCCAAAACATCGCTATTTACTTCAGAGCCCCATCCTTATCGCTGTATTTGGGTTATATAATCATCCACAGATAGCACAGAGAATTTAGACTAACTCACTGATGTTACCATATCCCCCTTGATACCCATTGAAAGGGGGGAAGTACAAAGACTAATCTTCATTTGAAAAGAGGAAATTTGTCTTTTTACTACCCCTAACTCATTGTCTTTTAACTAAGTTATAAAAAATACTTCAATAAACTTGTACTTGGTCGAGCAAAGAAATAACCTTGCACTAAATCTATTCCGAGTTTCTTTATACATTCAAACTCCCTTTGAGTCTCTATGCCTTCTGCAAGGGTCATAATGGACTTTCCTTTGGCAAGAGATATTATAGAATTAACTATATCCTGTTTGAATTTATCTTTGTAAATGTCTTTTATAAAGTGCATATCAATCTTTATATAATCAACATCTAATATTTCTAACATTTTTAATGAAGCATAGCCACTACCAAAATCATCAAGGGCTGTCTTAAAGCCCATTTCACGATAAAAATCAAGGATTGATTTTAGATGAGAAATATCCTTGACTTGTTCTGATTCAACCACCTCAAAGACAATATTGTTAGGATTTATACCAATTTGACTTGCAGCCATCATCGTTGTAGCAAGACACTCTCTTGGGTTATATATTGCAGTAGGCAGGAAATTAATAAATATCTTATGATTTTTTATTCCCTGATTGTAGGCTTGTTCTATAGCAACCTCTCTTGTTAACTTATCAAGTTGAAACTGTAATCCAAGTATCCTTGCCTGATTAAACAAATAAAGTGGTGGTATTATCCTGCCGTCTTCAGCAATACCTCTGCTTAAACATTCAAAGGCATAGGGTTTGACCTTATCAGCTGAAAAAATGGGTTGAAAAAAGATATTAATTTTTCTGTCCTTAATTATATTGAGCAGATCATCTGATTGTAATAATTCAATCCATACATCAAGGCTTTTTGTCAAAAAGAGATCTTGAGGACTAATCAATTTGCCATGTTCAAGGACAGCTAACAGTATTTGTTGTCTTTCTGTTTCTGTAAATTGATTAGTCTCTTTAAAGGAATTTATAAATCCCTTGAAATCAACATTAACGAATTGGATAACATCATTTAAGGGTTTTAAAGCAAAGTTTTTTGTTTCAAAGAAGTTTATTGCCTTTTTTAGCAGATAGGATTCTGTTGCTGATAAATAAACATCACAAGGGGAATTAATTATTGAAACTATTGAACACCTGTGGCAATTTTGCATTACTTAACCTCCCCTTATAACAGTCTTTAAATTTCAGTTATTTTAACCCAGTTTGCATATACCAAGGCACCTCTGTTGATTTCTGAAAACCACAAAGTTTATAGATGTAATCAGATAATTGCTCTGCGGTAAAAGGCCTTACTAAGATACCATTTACAACCTTTGACTTTAACAATTCTATTAGATCTTCTTTCTTTGTCCCTTCTGATACGATGAGCAATACTTTTTGATTTTGTTTTCTTTCTTTGACGCTCTTGATATAATCAAAGGTTGATGCATTATTTATAATAGAGTCAATAATAATTACGCAAAAATCTATTTCTATTCCAAAGACCATTTCATCAATCTGTTTTTGAGTATCTGCATACCTAACATTTATAAGTTTTTCGAACTCTCTTAGTGACCAACTTATGGGATGAAGAATGTCTTTCTTTACATAAACCATTATATTTTTCCGACTCATTCAAACCTCCTAAAGAAAATACTTTTACTTTTCAATGTTTTCAATCATTCATCCACTCTTGTATATACTTACCAAGGGCATTATCAGTATTCATTATGTGGTTATATAACCAAACCTTTAAAAACTCAAAGATTTCAATATATAGACTATCCTCACCATTATTGAATCTTTCAAAATATTCAATTACCTTTGAAGATATATTTACATGCTCTGCCTTATGCTTACCATAGTCAGGGTAGGAAATGTTTTCCATTATTTGCTCTTCAGTGAAAAAATGGTAAATGGTATAGTTGAATAATTCAGATAATAGAGAATGTAAATATTCTTGGTCCGTTTTATTCTCTTCCTTTTTTATTATTAGTTGGTTGATAAGTTCGATTAGTTTCTTATGTTGATTATCTATCTCTTCAACACCTACAGATAATTTATTATCCCAAATAAATTGTTCCAATTATGCCCCCTTTCTTTTTTAGAAGGATTCTTTTTCGGAAGGGAAAAGCCCCTTCTCAACATCTGCTTTATATTCTTTTAAAGCAGATAGTGCAGAATCTTTTAAATTTGCATATCTTTTCACAAACTTTGGAAGGAAACGATCAAAAAGACCTAATAAATCATGTAGCACAAGCACCTGACCATCACAATGAGGACCAGCACCGATACCTATAGTTGGAATACTGATAGATTCAGTGATTGTCTTGGCAAGATCTGATGGAATCGCCTCTAATACCATACAAAAGGCACCTGCCTCTTCAAGCATTTTTGCATCTTCAAGAAGCCTCTTTTTTGATTCTTCTGTTCTCCCCTGAACTTTATAGCCACCAATTCTATGAATTGACTGTGGTGTGAGTCCAATATGAGCAACTACAGGTATCTCTGAAAGGGTCATCAGTCTTACCTTATCAACAGTTTCTCTACCACCTTCAATCTTTACAGCGTTGGCAAGCCCTTCTTTTAAGAACCTGCTTGCATTTTTAAGACATTCTTCATTGCTTACTTGATAGGACATGTAAGGCATATCACCGATTATCATTGATTTTTTTGTTGCCCTTGTTACTATCTTTGTATGATAAATCATCTCATCCATTGTTACAGGTATTGTATTTTCGTGTCCTTGCACAACCATACCTAAAGAATCACCTACGAGCATAACCTCAAAACCTGCTTCCTCAACTATATTTGCAAAAGTATAGTCATAGACAGTTATTACTGCAATCTTTTGGTTTAAAGATTTCTTCTTTAATAAATCAGGTGGTGATATTCTCATGGTTTAATTAGAGAGTCTTAATGCTTTTACCTGAAGTTGAATACCATTGTTATATTGCTTTTTAATAGCTGGCATAAAAAGCACATCAACAAAGCCTTTATTAACAATATCTACCATATCACCCATTGAAAAGGCAATCGAGTTCATAATCCTACCCTTTTGCTTTAAATTCATTAACAAATGATTATTACCAACCACCCTTGCATCCAAAACCTCAAGGAGTTTTGCACCAAAGATTGGTTCACTGTTACAATGACCAAAAGGCTCAAATAGGGAAATCTCTTTTACAAGTTCCTGTGTAATATCCGAAAAATCTAATATAGCATCTACAGAGATGACCGGGGAAATATCCATTGGCATGGCTTCAAGTACTACATCATTTATTGCCTTTCTAAAATCATCTAATAGACATGCCTTCATAGAAAGCCCTGCTGCCTGTTTATGTCCACCAAATCGTTCTAACAAATGAGCACATTTTTTTAAACCTTCTAATAGATCAAATGAACCATTACTCCTTGCCGAACCCTTTGCCACACCCTGATCAATTGTGAAGATGAAAGAAGGCACTCCAAAAGTATCAACTAATCTTGAAGCCACAATACCTATAACCCCTAAATGCCATTTTTCAGAAGCAGCTACAATGGCAGAATCAATTGTTTCTTTTGATTTAACTTGCTCTATGGCTTGTTTTAAGACTATCTCTTCAATCTGTTGTCTTTTTAAATTTAAATCACACATCCACTTGGCAATCTTTTGTGCCTCATTGTAGGATTTTGTAAAAAACAATTTAATGACATCCTTGGCATCATCAACCCTACCTGGTGCATTAATACGAGGATTCAAACCAAAGTGAAGCAAAGAATTCTTAAAATAACCATTTTTAAAACCTGAAACATCTTTTAAGGCTGAAATACCTGGACGCAATCCATCATGTATTAATTTTAATCCCCTATCAAGAATAAGCCTATTTTCACCGAGGACAGAGACGACATCTGCACTTGTACCTATTGCTGCTAAATCTAATAATTTATCAGTAAAATCTTGATCCTCTGAAAGTGCTTGAGCAAGTTTTATGGCAATTCCTGCTCCAGATAGGTTTTTTAGGTTATAAGGCTCTTTTGTATCTGCTTGTAACTTTGGATTAATAATTGAATAAGCATCAGGTATTATAAAACCACCTTTTTCTTCATCAATAACAGGCTCATGATGGTCTGTAATAATTACATCAAAACCAAGCATCTTTGCTTGTTGCAGTGTATCAAAGGATGAAATCCCACTATCAACAGTAATAATAAGCCTTGCAACTAATTGTTTAGCTATCTCAATGGCTTCATTACTAAAACCATAACCATTTCTAAAACGATGGGGGATAAAGTAATGAATATCTGCATTTAGCTTTTTAAGGCATTCTACCATTATAGCTGTGGCAGTAAGTCCATCAGCATCATAATCACCACTTATTAGTATCCTTTCACCTTTCTTGATAGCATCTCTAATCCTACCAACACTTTCGCTCATACCATCTATTATCATGGGGTCTGAAAAACTTGAGCCATTGTTTTTTAAAAAGTAATCTATCTGTTTCTGATTTTTAATCCCTCTGTTTATCAAGACCTTTGCACAAGTTGATGACAAACCAGATAACTTTGAAATGTAGTCCACAAAATCGTTGTTAGTAGTATTTAATACCCACTTAGCATTCCTTGAGAAATTTTTCATTTTTTCTTTTTAATAGTTGCCTTATTACCAATCAATATTACCACTGGACTTGCAACAAAAATTGATGAATAGGTTCCAATTATTAATCCTATTATGATTGCAAGGGAAAAGTCGTGTAAAACCTCACCTCCAAAGAAAAACAGTGAGAGGGCAGATAATAGAACTGTCAGGGTGGTTACAATCGTTCTTGAAAGCACTTCATTGAGGCTTTTATTAATTATATCCTCAATAGTTTCTTTTATCATCTTTTTCATGTTTTCCCTTATTCTGTCAAAGATAACCACTGTGTCTGTCAGAGAATAACCAGCAATAGTCAGTAATGCACTGAGTAAGATTAGATTTATTTCCTTGTCAAGTATGTAAAAAATACCAAGTATTGCAAGGACATCGTGAAATGTTGCCACTGTTGCTCCTACTCCAAATCTGAACTGAAATCGCCATCCTACATATATAAGAAGGCAGATGACTGATACAAGTATTGCCATCAGTGCATCTGTCCTCATCCTTGCACCGACTTTAGGCCCAATCTCAGTAACAGAATCAATAACAGGTTTTTTGTCTTTAAAACTTTGATTCATGACATTAATTATAGTTTCAGCATAAGCTCCAATTTTTTCTTCTTGCTTTTTCACTCTAATCAAAATCTTATTTTCCGTAGGTAAGTCTTGCAAATCAAAATCCTTTAGTCCACCCTTTTCAAGTGCGACCCTTATATCCTGGAGAGCAACAGATGAATGAAACTTTATTTGCACTGCAGTACCACCAGCAAAATCAACACCAAGATTTGCCTTTCCAAGGCCTATCTGAATAAGGGCAAATAAACCAAGCAAAGACAAGATGCCCGATACAATGAATGCAACCTTGCGATAACTCATAAAATCAATCTTTGTATTTTTAATTATCTCTATCATATGCTCAACCTCTTCATATCCCATTTAAGATGTATTAAATCAAAGGTGGTCTTTGTGCCAATTAGAGCGGTAAATAGATTTATTGAAACACCAAGACTCAAGGTGACTGCAAAGCCCTTGATTGGTCCTGTTCCAAATTGAAATAAAACTGCTGCTGTAATCAAGGTAGTAACATGAGAGTCAAAGATAGTCCAAAAGGCTTTTTTATAACCACTTTCTATGGCAGCCCTCGGTGTCTTACCTGCCCTTACCTCTTCACGCATCCTTTCAAACATAAGGACATTGGAATCAACTGCCATACCGATAGCGAGTATGATGCCTGCTATACCTGGAAGGGTGAGGGTAGCATTTAACGATGCCATTGCGCCTAATAGCAGGAGTATATTGAGCATCAAGGCAAGATCTGCAATCAATCCTGATAGCTTATAGTAGAAAATCATAAAAACTACAACAAGTATGGTAGCCAAAATACCTGCAAGTTTCCCTGCCTCTATTGAATCCTTTCCTAATGAAGGCCCTACTGTAACATTTTGAAGGGTTTTGACTGGGGCAGGCAATGAACCAGCCCTTAAAATAATTGCCAAGTCCTTTGATTCTTCAAGGGTAAAATTACCTGTAATCTGAGCATTACCACCACTTATTCTTTCCTGAATTACTGGAGTAGAATAAACTGTGCCATCAAGTATGATGGCAAGTCTTTTTTTGACATTCTTCCCTGTTATATCCTCAAAGATTTTTGCACCTGCAGGGTTAAAAACGATTGAAACATACGGCTCGTTAAACCTTTGGTCAATGCTAACCCTTGCCTCATCAAGTAAATCACCAGTAAGGAGTGTTTCCTTTTTTAATAAATGGGGTCTCTTTGTGGTAACACCTGTTTCTTTATTGATTATCCTTTGAAAAAGGATTTGCTGATTTTCAGCAAGCCGTGTCTTAAACTTCTGTAAAAATTGCTCCTCTTCATTGGACATAATTATTTGAGGCAACTCTGCTGCAAGGGGTGATTCATCATCAACTATTTTAAACTCAAGGAGTGCAGTCTTTCCGATTATCTCTATTGCCCTTTTGGGATCTTTTACTCCTGGCAATTGGACGACAATCTCATTTTCCCCCTGTCTGTGAATAGTTGGTTCTGCGACACCAAATTGGTCAATCCTGTTACGAATAATCTCGAGAACTTGGTCAGTTGAAGTGTCTTTAATTCTCTTTGCCTCGCTATCTGTAAGTTTATATCTGACCTGGCCGCCTGATTCATTAGGGACTAAAATAGGATATTCCTTTTCAATAGCATTTCTTATCTCTGCATTTGATGGATTTACTACTATCTGACTGCCTTCAGTCTTGACAGAGGCAGAGAGTTTCTTTTTTTCAAGGATGCCCTTAAGTGTTGATGATATCCTCTCAACTGCTATATCCACTGCCTTATCCCCTTCTACCTCAAATACGATGTGAAGTCCTCCTTGCAAATCAAGTCCAAGAACAAGTCCTTTGTTGGGCATGATATCTTTCCAAATTTTTGGCATATAATCAAAGAAAGGTGTATTAGGCAAAAAAAAGACTATAGAGATTAGGCTTGTTATGACAAGGAGGATTAACCTCCACATAATACCTTTTTTCATTTACGACAAAACCTCCCTTTCAGTGTGGTAGTCAGATTAATCTTCATCGGAAGAAGCCCTCAGTGTAGAAATATATGGCTTGCCATATTTAACCTTGACATTTTCAGCAATCTTGACTGTAACAGTGTTTGTGCCAACACTTTCAACCACACCATATTCACCACCTGCTGTAATGACCTTGTCTCCCTTTTTGAGATTGTTGAGCATATTTTGATGTTCCTTTGCCTTTTTCTGTTGAGGTCTGATTAAAAGAAAATAGAAGACTACAAAAATAAGCACTAATGGTAGCAAACTAGCTATAAGTTGTGTAGCACCTCCCTGTCCCCCGCCCTGAGGAGCAGGCCCCATTGCATAAGCTTCTGATACAAGATTAAAAACCAATTCAGTCATTTTTAAAACCCTCCAATTTTTTGTTATTAAAAATGCATTAAATTTATGAAAGTTTATAAAAAATTCAGTTATACTAACAATCATGAGGTAAAAATCTCAAGAGAATTAACAATAACTATAAGAGAGGTTTTAAAGTTACTATGCAATTTCAAGAACTTGGACTAAGCAAAGAGACTCTTAAATCTTTATCAGAGATGGGATTTGAAGAGCCGACCCCCATACAGACACTTGTAATCCCAAAAATAATGGCTGGTATTGACATAATTGGTCAGGCGCTTACTGGAACTGGCAAGACTGCTGCCTTTGGTATTCCTTTAGTTGAATCCTGCTCAAAAAAAATCAGGCCTTCTGGGTTAATACTTGAACCTACAAGGGAATTAGCTATGCAAGTATCTCAAGAACTAAACAGGATTGGAAAACACAAAAAAAGTCTTGCATTGCCAATTTATGGTGGTAAATCTATTGAAATGCAGATAAAGGCAATAAATCTTGGTGCCAATTTAATTGTTGGTACACCTGGTAGGATAATTGACCACCTTGACAGGGGGACTCTTGATATTAAGAACATATCTTATCTCGTCATTGATGAAGCTGATGAGATGCTCAATATGGGATTTATCGACGATATAGAAATAATCATCAAAAGAACTCCAGAAACTCGTCAAACAATGCTTTTTTCTGCCACAATGCCACAACCAATAATTGATATTGCGAAGAAATACATGAAATCTCCTGAAAAGATAAAAGTCAATACAAAAGATGTAGTAGTCCCAAAGGTCTCCCAAGTTTTCTATGAGGTAAGAGAATCAGAAAAAATCAAGGCTCTTATCAGATTACTTGATGTAGAAAATCCAAGTCTTGCTATAGTTTTTTGTCATACCAAAAAAGAAGTTGATGAGGTAACCATTCAATTACAAGAGACAGGATTTAATGCTGCAGCATTACATGGTGATTTCTCACAAGCTCACAGAGATGAGGTGATGAATAAATTTAGAAATGGCAGACTTGATGTCCTTGTTGCAACTGATGTTGCAGCACGAGGACTTGATATTCAAGATGTAACCCATGTAATTAATTACAGCATCCCTCAAAACCCTGAGAGTTATATCCATCGAATAGGGAGGACTGCACGAGCAGGCAAATCTGGTATGGCAATCACCCTTGTTAGACCGAGAGAATATCGAACCTTAAGATTAATTGAAAAAACTGCAAAAACGAAAATTGATAAAAAATCCCTTCCAAGTAGTAAAGATGTCTTTGATGCAAGGGCAAGGGCTATAGTAAATGATATTATTGAGATAATTGAAAACAATAAATACAAAATATATTCACCTATTGTAAATAAACTTTTGAAGGAACATGACTATGAACAGGTTCTTGCTGCTGCTTTATTTTCTGCCTATGGAGACATTAGAGAGGATGAGTTTGACAAAAGACCTGAATATGTAAGGCTTTTTATGACGATTGGCAGGAAAGACAAGATACAAGTTCCTGACATCCTTAAATCTATTGCACTTGAAGCCAAAATACCACATGGCAAAATTGGAAAGATTGATGTTATGGATAAATTTACCTTTATTGAGGTCCCTGAGGAACTTGCAGATAGGGTAATCCGATCCGTTGATGAAATGATAATGAGCGGAAGAAAGGTGCGTATTGCAAAGGCAAAAGAAAAAACCTTAGATGAAAAACCAAAAAAGAAGGATAAATCTCATTAAGAAAATACTTATAATAAAACCTAGTTCGATGGGTGATATAATTCATAGTTTGCCCGTTTTAAATGCACTCTTTCAAAACTTTAAAGATGCAGAGATTCATTGGCTAATCGCAAAGGGACTTGATGGACTTCTTCAGAATCATCCTATGATAAAAAAACTCCTTATTATTAACAAAGACCAATGGAAAAAAATCAATTCTATTGGCAAGACAATTAAAGAACTATCAATTCTATCAAAATCACTAAGATATGAATCTTATGACATTGTGATTGACCTTCAAGGATTATTAAGAAGTGGTATATTAACTGCCATGACAGGGGCACCTTTTAAAATAGGTTTTAGCGATGCCCGAGAAGGCAGTTCAATCTTTTACAATCAAAGGGTAAAAGGCGATAAAGATATTCATGCAGTCAACAGATACTTAAGGATTATAAAGGCCCTTACAGGGATTGAAACAAAAGAGATAAAGTTTCCCTTCCCTCCTTTTAATCCCTCTAATGAGATAATAAAACTTGTAGATTCACTTAAAGATTACTATGTTATTGTACCTGGTGCAAGATGGCAGAGCAAAAGATGGAGCCCTGACAAATTTGCAGAGGCAGCCTGTTTGCTTGAAAATAGGTCAATAATTATTGGAGGTAAAGATGATATTCCTATCAGTCAATTCATAAAAGAGAAGGCAAGGGATAAGGTGATTGACTTAACTGATAAGACAAATTTAAAAGATTTGGTCTTTATAATTAGTCAAGCCAGTTTGGTCTTGACCAACGACACAGGACCAATGCACATCGCCTCAGCACTTGAAAGACCACTTCTGGCTATCTTTGGTCCTACAAATCCCATCAGAACAGGTCCATTTGGTACAAAACATAAGGTAATAAAAGCAGAGATTGCTTGTAGTCCTTGTTATAAAAGAACTTGCTCAAAAATGGACTGTATGAATAATATATCGGTCAACAAGGTTATTTCAGAAATCAAAAGTTTATCCCTTTAAGGAGGTGATGATAGTTGGCTTTTATGATTTGGAATAACAACTTTAAGGTTAATATCAAAGAAATTGATTTGCAACACAAGAAACTCTTTGATATGGTTAACGATATGCATGATGCAATGAAGACAGGGACTGCCGATGAAATCCTAAAACCTATCCTTGAGAACATGTTACTTTATTGTAATACCCATTTTGCCACTGAAGAAAAATACATGATTCTTTACAATTACCCTGATTTTATAGCACACAAATGGGCACATGATAACTTGACAACAAAAACCAAGCAATTATACGAAAAACTAAAAAGTGGAGAGACTGTTTTGTCCTTTGATTTAATGAATTTTCTCAAAGATTGGCTTAATAATCACATTTTGAATGTTGACAAAAAGATGGGTTCTTTTATAAACAGTAAAATTTCTTTTTTATGAAACAGGTAATCTTTAATATCAAAACAAGGAGGATTTAGTATGGATGCTAAGCAGGATTCAATTTGTCATTACTGCAGGTTTTCATTTTATTTTTGTCCCTCTAACACTTGGACTATCATTATTAATAGCTTATATGGAGACAAAATATTACTTGCCTAAAAATGACTAAATTTTGGGGCAAGTTATTCCTCATCAACTTTGCCTTAGGAGTTGTTACAGGAATAAGCCTTGAATTTCAATTTGGTATGAATTGGGCTGAATATTCTAAATATGTAGGTGACATCTTCGGCTCTCCGCTTGCAATTG
>DUZI01000031.1 GCA_013349595.1 Nitrospirota bacterium | reverse complement strand
TGCAAATTAACAATAAGTGCTATCAATGGAACTAAGGCAGATACC
The DNA here is from genome assembly GCA_013349595.1 of Nitrospirota bacterium. Lineage (GTDB taxonomy): Bacteria > Nitrospirota > Thermodesulfovibrionia > Thermodesulfovibrionales > Dissulfurispiraceae > DUZI01. The sequence continues at coordinate 11,071 of DUZI01000031.1, read as the reverse complement.
CCAGCAACAGTAGATATAGCTATTCTTGCAGACCTTGGACCATCAAAGACATATACAACAAAAACACCAAGTAATAAAGAGGTATAAAAAACTGTTGAACCAACCATAAAAGTGATACCTGCAAAATCAACTTTTATTCCTGCATCAGTTATCCAAGACATAACAACAGTTAAGCTACCAAGAAATGCATAAAAAGGGGCTAATCCAAAGCGATGCCTCAATGAGTGAGTCCAGAGGACAATAAAATAGACCGTTATTGCCTCAAAAATAAGTATAATTATTTCATTTGTCATGTGATTACTCTTTCAAAAGTCAAAACCGCATTCTTTCAATTTTAATCTCTTTTGAGCAATCAACAAATCAGATGCTACCATCTCTTTGACCATATCTTTGAGTGTGTATTTTGGCTTCCAATGGAGTATTGTCCTTGCCTTTGTGCTATCTCCAATCAATAAATCTATTTCTGTTGGTCTAAAGTATCTACTATCTACCTCTATCAAAACATTACCTCTTTTCCTATCAATACCTTTTTCATCAATACCTTTACCATGCCAATCTAAATCTATACCAACCTCCTGAAATGCCATTTCTGCAAACTCCCTAACAGAATAAGCCTCACCAGTGGCAATTACAAAGTCATCAGGCTTATTGTGTTGAAGGATTAGCCACATAGCCTCAACATAGTCTTTAGAGTGGCCCCAGTCTCTTTTTGCATCAAGATTACCAAGATATAGTTTTTTTTGCAGACCAAGAGAAATATTTGCAGCAGCTTGTGTTATCTTTCTTGTAACAAAGGTTTCACCCCTTATAGGAGACTCATGATTAAAAAGTATCCCATTAGATGCAAAAAAGCCATAAGCTTCCCTGTAATTAATTGTAATCCAATAGGAATATAACTTTGCTGCACCATAGGGGCTTCTTGGGCTAAAGGGTGTCATCTCATTCTGGGGAATGACAGAGCTGTTACCATACATTTCAGAAGATGAAGCTTGATAAAAACGAGTATCTTTTAGATTTAATATCCTCATTGCTTCAAGCATTCTTAATGTTCCAATAGCATCTGCATTTGCAGTGTATTCAGGAGTATCAAATGAGACCCTTACATGAGACTGGGCTGCAAGGTTGTAAATTTCATGAGGCTTAACATCCATCAATATTCTTATTAAATTTGTAGAATCAGTCATATCCCCATAGTGCATGAAAAAATTTACATCATCATCATGAGGATCTTTATATAGATGATCAACCCTTTGAGTATTAATCAGAGAGCTCCTTCGCTTAATTCCATGAACTTCATAATCCTTTTCAATAAGGAATTCTGCAAGATAAGCCCCATCTTGCCCAGTTATTCCAGTAATTAATGCCCTTTTTCGTATTTTCTCTATCTTTTTGAAACTAACCACAATATCTAACAACCCCCTATCCCCTTTAAAAAGTGGGAATTTCTATATCACTAAATCATGTTATCCTTTTTATTTTATAGTTCCAATCTTGTAAGCCCAAGTATATAGTTTCTATGATACCTTTATCATTTACATAGATTGTTGTTGGTATCATAAAGACTTTAAATAAGTCTTTTGATACCCTCCCACCTTTGTCATATGCAAAGATAACATTTTGTTGGGTCAAATCCTTGATTAAAAAATTAGCCTTTTCCTTCTCTTTATCTATGCAAATTGCAAGCAAGATTATATCTTTGTTCTTTATGTTTTCGTAAATTCTCATTAAATCTTCTGCAGATACTGGCGACCAGCTTGCCCAAAAGGTAACTAATACCCTTTTGCCAGAAAAATTACTTGAATTAATGAATCCCTTATTAAAAGTCTCTATTTGAAATGTTGGAATGGAGTTGCCTTTAAGTTTTTCTATCTCATATGGATTTGGGGCAAGGTCTTTTGCTTGCGATATATCAGCATTTTTAATAGTTGTAATACAAAAAAAAAATAAAAAACAAAACCTTAAGATGTTTCATTGAAGTAATGGCAAGGCAGAGATTTAGGATAAATCTTAATCCTCTGCCTTGTCTCTTTATTACAACAATCCCAAAGACTTCAATACTGATTTGAGTTTGTCTTTATTGGCTTGAGACATCTCGCAAAGAGGCATCCTTACTTCATCCTTTATTTTTCCCATCATAGAAAGAGCAGTCTTTGCAGGCACAGGATTTGTCTCAATAAACATTGCTGAATTAAGTGGCTCAAGGGTATAATGTAATTTTCTTGCCTTCTCAATATCACCTGCAAACCAGGCATTACACATTTCAGAAACCTTTTTAGGCGCCACATTTGAGCTAACAGATATTACACCCTTGCCTCCGAGGGCAAGCAAAGTAAGTGTTGTAAAATCATCACCTGAAATAACTGTAATATTATCACCACAGAGCCTTATTATCTCACTTACTTGTTTCATGTCTCCTGTTGCCTCTTTGATAGCCACTATGTTTTTTATTTCTGATAATCTGGCTACTGTGCTTGGCAGCATATTAACAGATGTCCTTCCTGGGACATTGTAAAGAACAATTGGAATGTCCACTTGTTCTGCAACCAGCTTATAATGTCTGTAGAGACCTTCCTGAGTTGGTTTATTATAATAAGGTGTTACTATTAATGCTGCATCAGCACCGAGTTCCTTAGCCTTCATAGTGATTTCAATTGTCTCATTCGTTGAATTTGACCCGGTTCCGACAATAACAGGCACCCTTTTATTTATTATCTTGACTGCTACCTCTATAACCCTATAATGCTCATCATAATCAAGAGTTGATGCCTCTCCTGTTGTTCCACAAGACAGGAGTCCATGAATACCCTCTGATATCTGCCAGTTAATTAAATCTTCATAAGCCTTTTCATCAAACTTGCCATCTTTAAATGGTGTAACAATAGCTGTTATTGCTCCATTAATAACCATACTTTAAGCCTCCTTTTTTGAAGTTTTTTTAAAAATTAAACCTAATACCTGACCTAATTACATTATTTTGTCTTTGTGTCCAACACACAACACCATAAGTAAGCATATCATTTTCAGATGCTCCCTTTAAAATCAATGGTTGACCCTTTAACAGCACAAAGTCTGTCACAATACCAACTCCGCCTTGACTGATATCAACGAGTTTGCCCTTATTGATAACCTCTTTTTGATTATTTGTAATCTTGATAAATTCTATTTCATTTGTCTTTTCTATCCTTTTATGTCTTCTCCTTTCAAAAAATATCAATATTTATCCTCCCCTTAAAGACCTCTTTTGCTGGACCTGTCATAAAAACTGACTCGCCTTTATTCCACTCAATAAAGAGACTGCCTCCTAAAAGCTCAACCTCGGTCTTTGGATTTGTCAAACCCTTATAAATTGATACAACGGCGCTTGAGCAAGCACCTGTTCCACATGCAAGGGTTTCCCCTGAACCCCTTTCCCATACCCTCATCTTAATTTTGTCTTTGTTGATAACATTGACAAATTCTACATTTATTCTTTTAGGGAATAAAGAGTGATTTTCAATCAACCTGCCATAACGCGATACATCAAAGGTACTAATATCTTGCTGCAGATAAATTACCGCATGCGGATTGCCCATTGATACGCAGTTAATCTTAAATTCACTGTCAAGAATAGGCAGGTGATAATCAAAAATTGGGGAGCCTGTATCTAAATTTACAGGAATAAGTGATGGTTCAAATAAAGGCTTTCCCATATCTACCTTTACCATATCACCATTTTTTTTAGGTTTGATGATGCCTGCAGGTGTTTCAATCTCCAATTGCTCTTTTTCTGATAATTTTTCATCCCAAATATATTTTGCCAGACATCTTATGCCATTACCACACATCTCCACCTTACTACCATCTGCGTTATAAATATCCATACGAAAATCAGCAACCTTTGAAGGCATTAACAGAAGCACCTGATCGGCTCCAATACCAAATTTTCTATGGCAAATCTTTGCACACAATTCGGATATATTAAGCAACTTTGAAAAGGATATTTCCTTAAGACAGTTGATAAGAACAAAGTCATTTCCTGTGCCTTGCATTTTTGTGAAATTAATTAGCATTGTTTACTCCATTTAAGGAATTCGGAATTTAAAAAGAGACTAAATAAAATCAGGGATTATCTCGCCCTTAATCAAATCTCGAAAGGTCTCTCTTTTTCTAATTAGGTAATTATTGTCTCCCTTGACCAGTACTTCTGCTGGTCTAGGACGACTATTATAATTTGATGCCATTGAAAAACCATAAGCCCCTGCACTCATTACCGCAATTAGTTCACCTTTATTTACCTTTTTTATTTCTCTATCTTTGGCGAGAAAATCACCAGACTCACATACAGGACCTACTACATCAGCCAATATAGTATTTCTCTTTGTCTTTTTAACAGGCTCTATACGATGATAGGCGCCATAAATAGAAGGTCTTATCAAATCATTCATTGCTGCATCTACTATGATGAATTCCTTACCATCTCCTTTTTTGAGGTAAAGGGTCTTTGTGACAAGAATACCTGCATTTCCTACAATTGATCTTCCGGGTTCAAGTATCAATGTTATGTCTAAATTTTTGAGCATAGGTAATATGTGATTTGATAGTTCAGATGGATGAGGTGGTTTTTCGTCATTATAATTAATGCCTATACCACCACCAATATCTAAGTAATCAATCTCAATACCAAGATTTTTCAAGTCATATTTTAGCTTTAAAATCCTCTTTAGTGCATCAACGAATGGTAAGACATTTGTTAGTTGAGAACCAATATGCATATGAATACCAAGCACCTTTGTATTAGCTAATGATTGGGCAATCTTAAAGTGCTCCAAGGCATCCTCAATGGGAATGCCGAATTTATGTTTTTTAAGACCTGTTGATATGTATGGATGCGTCTGAGGATCAATATCAGGATTTATCCGCAAGGCAATGGGGGCTTGTTTTTTTAAAGATTTGGCAACATCATTTATCTGAAGAAGTTCATCCAATGATTCTACATTAAACATTAATATGCCTTTATTTATTGCAAAGGCTATCTCATCTTTTGTCTTTCCAACTCCAGCATAGACAATCTTTTTAGGGCTAATTCCATTTTTTAATGCCTTATATAATTCACCACCTGAAACCACATCGGCACCACAGCCTTCTTTAGATGCAATCTTTACAATCGTAGAATTTGAATTTGCCTTTAAGGCATAACAAGTCAAATGTTTAATACTTTTAAATGACTCTTCATAGGCCTTGAAATGTCTTATTAAAGTTGCATAACTATAAATATATAATGGTGTGCCAAAATCATTGGCGATTTTTTCAACAGGCACATCCTCTGCATATAAATGACCATTTTTGTATTTAAAGTGGTCCACCTTTTTACCTCTTTTGATTTTTTCCAAACATTTTAACATAATAGTAACCAAAAAATAATCCAAGCATAAGACCCAAAATCGGCGATAGAACTAAAAAGCTTTATAAGATCAGCAAGTAAGATAGGAAGGGCTGGTGTGGGATTTTTATACGACAAAGTTCCTAGGGTTTTGTCATAAGGCATTGCATTATAATGAATAAAGAAAAATTAAATAAAATCTGTCGATTATAAAAAGCCTGAAACAGCCCTTCCTAAGCGCTATTTTAAGGTAAGAAGTAATGTGTTATAAGTTAAAAAAAGTGTTTTCTTACAAATTCTTATTCATTTAAGGAGATTGATAAGATGGAAAAGAGGATTAAAAAGGTTATACTCCCTGCAGCAGGTCTTGGTACAAGATTTTTACCAGCAACAAAGGCATCACCAAAAGAAATGTTACCAATAGTTGACAAACCACTTATCCAATATGCAGTTGAGGAGGCAATCAATGCAGGAATGGAGGAGTTTATCATTATCACAGGTAAGAATAAAAGAACAATAGAAGACCATTTTGATGCAGCATACAGACTTGAGGAAAAATTAAAAAGTTCTGGCAAGGATAAACTTCTTGAAGAGATTCAAAAACTCAACGATGTCCATTTTGCTTATATTCGTCAAAAAACAGCACTTGGACTTGGTCATGCTATTGGTTGTGCAAGTCCTTTTGTCAATAATGAACCCTTTGCAGTAATACTAAGTGATGATGTTATTGACCCTGAATATCCATTACTTGAAGAGATGGCAAAAATCTTTTATGAAAAAGACGCACCTGTTATTGCACTTCAAGAGGTTCCTAAAAATGAAGTAAACAGATACGGCATAATAAAAGGATTTAAAGAAGGTGATATATATAGAATTGAAGATCTGGTTGAAAAACCAAGTATTCAAAAGGCTCCCTCAAATCTCGCAATTATAGGAAGATATATACTAACTCCTGACATATTTCAAATATTACAAAATCTTACCCCTGGCGCAGGCGGTGAGATACAACTAACAGATGCCTTAAAAAAGTTACTAAAGAAAAGACCTATTTATGGATACTTAATCAAAGGGGAAAGATATGATGCAGGAGATAAATTAGGATTTATTAAAGCTACAATTGACTTGGCACTCAAGAATAATGAACTGTCAGAAGGCTTAAAAGAGTATATAATAAAAAAGGCAAGGAGTATCAAATAATGGAAGGTTTCTTTTTAGGACCTACAGAGACTTCAATGTGGCCACCTGTTGATATTTATGAGACAGAAGATAAAGTAGTATTTGAGATGGATGTTCCGGGGACTGACCCTGCTGATATTTCTGTGAAGATATTCAGAGAACTTCTTGTTATTGAAGGCAAGCGAAAAGAGATAGCAGAGGAATCAAGGGCTTTGAATTATTTTTGCATTGAAAGGGTTTCTCATAGTTTCAGACGAGTTTTGACTATGCCTGTTACTGCCAATATTATTACAGGTAATGCAACCTATGATAATGGTGTATTAAAGATTGTCTTTGATAAGATTACAAGTAGAATGCTTCAAATACCTGTAAAAAGAGCATAGGATTCAAATAATAGATATTATGATAAATTAGTAAAAAATATTTTTTCTTTTTATTAAATCAGGATTTTTTATATATTTGTAAAGGAAATAAAAATTGGAGGAATTGCTTAAATGAGTGAGCAGAACAAGAATAATTTAGATCAACAAATAGACATACCAGAGATACTGCCTGTATTACCTGTAAGAGATATAGTGGTCTTCCCGTATATGATTGTTCCACTTTTTGTAGGTAGAGATGTCTCAATAAAAGCCATTGACCATTCTCTTAACACAAATAGGATGATACTTCTTGTCACACAAAAAGACATGACCTTAGAAAACCCAAGCACAGAAGATTTATATAGTTCTGGGACAGTTTGTATGGTTATGAGGATGTTAAAACTCCCTGATGGCAGAGTCAAAATACTGGTGCAAGGGCTTAAGAAATCAAAAGTCCTTAAATATACACAACTTGAGCCCTTCTTTATGGCTAAGATAGAAAAAATAACAGAGGAAAAACCATATATATCTACAGTCGAAAACGAGGCAATCATAAGAAACATCAAAGAGCAACTTGAAAAGGTCATTTCGTTGGGTAAAACAATGATGCCTGATGTTATGGTAATTATTGAAAATATTGAAGAACCCGGTAGATTAGCAGATCTCATAGCATCAAATTTAGGTCTTAAATCAGATCAAGCTCAGGAAATACTTGAGATGTCAAATCCTATTGAAAGATTAAAAAGAATAGGTGAAATACTTGAAAGAGAGATACAAGTCTTGACTATTCAACAAAAAATTCAAACAGATGCAAGGGGTGAGATTGACAAGTCACAGAGAGAGTATTTCTTAAGAGAACAACTAAAGGCTATTCAGAGAGAACTTGGAGATATTGATGAAAAAGGTGAAGAGGCTCGTGAGTTTAGAAAAAAGATAGATGAAGCCGGTATGCCAGAAAAGGTCATGAAAGAGGCAGAAAAACAGATAAAAAGGCTTGAAAAGATGCATCCTGACAGTGCTGAGGCTGCCACGATAAGAACATATCTTGAGTGGCTTACAGAATTACCCTGGTCTAAGAGCACAAAAGATAGACTTGATATAAAAGAGGCAGAAAAGGTCTTAAATGAAGACCACTACGATTTAGAAAAGGTCAAAGAAAGAATACTGGAATATTTAAGTGTCCGTAAACTCAAAGAAAAGATGAAAGGACCAATCCTTTGCTTTATAGGACCTCCTGGTGTAGGCAAAACTTCGCTTGGTAGATCTATCGCCAGATCTTTGGGTAGAGAATTTGTAAGGATGTCGCTCGGTGGTGTAAGAGACGAGGCAGAGATAAGAGGACACAGAAGAACCTATGTAGGTGCATTACCGGGAAGGATTATTCAGGGAATTAAAAATGCTGGGACAAATAATCCTGTCTTTATGCTTGATGAGATTGATAAGATAGGCAGTGATTTTAGAGGAGATCCCTCATCTGCCCTCCTTGAGGTGCTTGACCCTGAACAAAACAATTCCTTTATGGATCATTACCTTGCAGTTCCTTTTGATCTGTCAAATGTTATGTTTATTACAACAGGTAATTTATCAGACACAATACCTGGTCCACTAAAAGACAGGATGGAGATAATATATCTTTCAGGTTATACCGAAGAAGAAAAGATTGAGATTGCCAAAAAATATCTCATACCAAAACAACTGGAGGAGCATGGAATTACTAACGAAATGTTAAAGATTGGGCAGTCTGCCCTTTCAAAGATTATCTCTCATTATACACGAGAGGCTGGGGTTAGAAACCTTGAAAGAGAGATTGCTAATCTGTGCAGAAAGGTTGCAAAACAAATAGCAGAAGGGAAAAAGAAAAGGAGTTTTACAATAACATCTGATAATGTAAGTAAATATCTTGGTATAGCCAAATACTTGCCTGAAGAGGAAATGAAAAAAAGTGAAATAGGTGTAGCAACAGGTCTTGCCTGGACAGAGGCAGGGGGGGACATAATATATGTTGAGGCAACCACTATGAAAGGTAAAGGTAGCCTTACACTTACAGGTCAACTGGGAGATGTGATGAAGGAGTCTGCTCAAGCAGCCTTGAGTTACATAAAATCTTGTGCCAAAGAATTAAAGCTCAAAGAAGACATCTTTTCAAATGTTGACCTTCACATTCATGTCCCTGCAGGTGCGATTCCAAAAGATGGTCCCTCTGCAGGAATAACGATGGCAACTGCCATAGCCTCAGTATTTACAGGGATTCCAGTTAGTAAAAATGTTGCCATGACAGGTGAGGTTACCCTAAGGGGTAGGGTATTGCCTATTGGAGGCCTGAAAGAAAAGGCACTTGCAGCAAAGAGGATGGACATAGCTACTGTTATTGCTCCAAAGAGAAATAAAAAAGAAGTTGATGACATGCCAAAGTATGTAAAAAAGGGTATGAATTTTATATTGGTAAATAATATGAAAGAGGTTTTTAATGTTGCCCTTGAAAAAACATCTAAAGGTAAATATCATGGGAAATCTGTCAATAAAAATAAGTCAAAAGGGGGAGTTGTCTCTCCTGCAAAAAATAAGAAAAAAGTTTCAGATAAAAAGAGATGAAGTCTTAAAGTCTATTGGCGATGATTGTGCAGTAATTAAAGGATTAAATAAGCCCATACTCGTTACTACAGATTCTCTTAATGAAGGAGTTCACTTTGATAGGTCTTACACCTCTGCCTATACTTTAGGATTCAAAACGGTTTCTGTAAATATTAGTGATATCTTTGCAACTGGGGGTCAGCCCCTAGCAATATTTTTATCCCTCTCTTTTCCTAAAGATACAGAAGAGACTTTTTTCTGGGACTTTTACGAAGGGATTGAATATGCATTAAAGATATATAAACTTGACCTTCTTGGTGGTGATCTTTGTGAAAGTTTGAGAAATATTTCTATTTGTGCAACAGTCATTGGTTTTTCTGATAAACCTGTTTATAGAAATGGCGCAAAGGTTGGTGATTTAATCTGTGTTACTGGATCCCTTGGCGATTCATCACTTGGATTTAAAATACTCAATTCCCTTGATGAAAATTACAAATATTTATTTTCAAAGATAAAAAAAAATAAAAACATAGATGACAAAGAGGTTTATATCCTCAAAGAAGGCAAAAAGATTTCCCTTAATACACAATCCATTATGCCTTTTGTAAATCGTCACCTTATGCCTATCGCAAGGAATAGTAAAGAGATTTCTCCAATTGCAACCTCAATGATTGACATAAGTGATGGACTATTTATTGACCTTTTTAGGGTATGTGATGAAAGTAAAGTTGGTGCAATGATTTTCACACAAAAATTACCAATTCTTAAAGAGATGAAAGGCCTTGCAGAAATTCTTAGAGAAGATCCCCTCAAGCTTGCTACAACTGGTGGTGAAGACTTTGAACTATTATTTACAATTCCTAAGGGCTCTTTCTTGCCTGAAAAAACTGATTATGAGATTACAGTTATTGGTGAAGTAATACCAGAGGGCTTATATTTAGTAGATGACAAGGGCCAGAAGTCAAGGATTCAACCAAAGGGATATGAACATTTTAGTGCGAAGTTTTTACAAAACAGAAAGCATCTAAGTCATCGTATAACAGAGATAATATAATTTTAGCAGTGCTGAAGTGTACCCATATAATATAGTTATTTAGTATTGACATTTTCCTGAGTTTGTCAGTTAACCCTAAAATTCCCTCTCAAAATACCTGTAACTGCCTGATATTATTAGTTGAAAGCTATCGTGATGATGACGGCAATATTAATCACAAATATCTTTTTAGTTTAGGCAGGCTTAAAGACTTTATATCAACACCCATGTTTAAAAAGTTAGCCCAAAAGGAGAAAAATTGATATTGCTGATGCAGTGTTTTATATGGTTTGGCGGAGGAATTAATGGAAACTCCCTCTAAGGATAAAAGTATTAAACAAGAAGGGTGGCAGGAAATATCTGACAGAGCAAGTAGATGATACATCAAAAAAAGAATTAGGGGGCATTTGTGCTTTTTATCGCTTCTGATGATGAGGACATTGGAAATACTTTTAACAGAACAAGGGCTTTCAGTGAACAATAAAAGGGGATCTTTAAACTTTCTTACCATTACGAAATTCAGTATAACAGCATATCTTTAAAACAAGCCCGATGTATTAACAAATATAT
>DUZI01000030.1 GCA_013349595.1 Nitrospirota bacterium | reverse complement strand
GTCATGTAAGATACATGAACAAATCCCTCAACAAACAAATCTATTAACCTTACTTTAAGACCATAGGAAGTTACTCCAATAATGATTGCTTCAAAAACCTCTCCAAGTCTATCTTTCATAAACCATACCCTCATAGCATCTAAGACCTTTCTCTCGGCTTCATCAGCCTTCCTCTCCATTCTTGAGGAAGTAAAGGCAATATTATCAAGTAGTTTTTCCAATTCTTCTTCATTTTTGTAAGTCGTTTTACCTTTATGTATTAATTCTTTTAATAGCCTGTGGACTACTAAATCTGGATACCTTCTTATAGGTGATGTAAAATGGGTATAACAATTAGATGATAGTCCAAAGTGTCCTAAATTTTCTATGGAATAACGAGCTTGTTTTAAACTCCGCAAGATGTATTTTGTAATAACATCTTCGAGTGGATTGCCTGTGATTGAGGAGATGAATTGATGAAAATCCCTGTTTCTGCCAATAAAACCCTCCTTTATCAATCCTGCAGATTGTAAAAATCTTAAGGTCTCATCTAGTTTGTCCCTCTCTGGCGCCTCGTGAATTCTGTATATACAAGGGACTTCTGATTCTTCCATAAAGGATGCCACAGCCTCGTTAGCCTTTATCATAAACTCCTCAATTATCCTGTGAGCAATATTCCTCTCTGCGATTATGATATTTTCAAGATTGCCCTTTAAGTCAATTATCACATCTGGTTCTGGTAAATCAAAGTCTAAACTTCCCCTTTCCCTTCGCTTGTCTTTTAACAATTCAGCAAGTTCATACATCAGTAAAAAGTCTTTCATTAAATAACTGTATCGCGTTATGTCCTTTGAATCTTCCTGTAAGAGTATATTCTTAACTACAGTATAGGTCATTCGCTCGTTGCTTCTAATGATACTCTCATAGAAATCCCTTTTTACCAGTTCTGCCTTACTATTAAATTCCATCTCTACAGTAACAGTGAGCCTGTCTTGTTGAGGTCTTAAACTGCAGAGATTTTCTGATAATTCTTTAGGTAACATTGGAATTACCCTATCAGGAAAGTAAAAACTCGTCCCCCTTTTTCTTGCCTCTAAATCAATATTGCTATCCCAATAGACATAATGTGACACATCAGCAATATGGACATAAAGCCTAAAATTATCACCTGACTTTTCTATAGAAATGGCATCATCAAAGTCTTTGGCATTTTCTCCATCAATGGTAACTGTGTTTAGCCCTGTTAAGTCTCTTCTATTTTTTTTTGAGATTTTTTTGATTTCTAAATCTTTTGCCTCTGCCACGACCTTTGGCTTAAATCTGTTTCTTATATCAAGCTCTTCAATAAGGGTTTCTATCTCAGCTGATGGACTGTTAGGTCTTTCTATCTTTTTGACAACTCTTGCAGTAGCCAAACCTCTACCTTCGGGATAATTTATGATTTCTGCAATTACCAAATCACCTTCCTCTGTGTCACCTATATCTTTTGGCGATAGGTAGAGGTCAAAGGGTATCCTTTCATCTTTTGGTTGAATAAAGTAACCACCTCTGTTTCTGTCAATATACCCTGCAATCTTTTTATGAGCCCTCTCTATAATCCTTACAACAGAACCCTGCCTTTTGGCTTTGTTTTCTAATCTCACAATGACCTTGTCGTTGTCCATTGCCATCATTGTTGACCTTGAAGGGATAAATATATCAGGTAGTCCAACCCTATCGTGTATAAGAAAACCAAAACCACCCCTATGAGCTTCAAAATAGCCAGTAATAAACTCAAAGTTTTCCACTGCACCATAGAGACCTTTTCTATTACGGATTATAAAGCCTTCATCTATGAGTGTCCTTAAAAGCCTTTTGGCATTTCTCTTTTCTGGAGAACTTAACCCTAAGGTAAAACATATGTCAGAAAAACTCAGAGGTCTTTCTGATTGTTTTAATAAAAAGTTGTATAATCTCTCTTTGCTTATCATTTAAACAATAAAAACATAACAGTTGTTACCGATATACCAATCAAAGCCCCTACAAGGACTTCTTGTATTGTATGTGCCTTTATAATAACCCTGCTTTGAGCTATGAGCAAGGCAAGTAAAAAAGATATTATGGCAATATTGAAACTTTGTGTTATAAAAGTCATTGAGGAACTGACTGAAAAGGCAACCGCACTGTGTCCACTTGGCATTCCACCTCTTAATGGATGTCCCTTGCCAAAATAGGCTTTTAAAATGATTACTAATATTAAGACAACTATAAGGGACAGTAAGGTTATCTCCTCTTTTGAGTGTTTTGCAATGCGTAAACCTTTTTGAAAGATATTATTCAAATAAGGGAATAGTACTATATAGCCAACAATAGCGGCACCAAAGGCAGTTATTAATACTGCACCTGCTGAGGTGTCCTTTATGGCACGAGCTTTTTCATTATATTCTGGACAAACCATATCAACAAGAAATTCAATGGCAGTATTTACCATCTCTGCAAGGAGGACGAGAATGACCACAATTGATATGATTAAAAAGTCTGTCCTATTTACACCAACTATGTAAGAGAAAAGTAATACTATCGTCGCTGAATAGAGATGGTATCTTAAATGTCTTTGAGTCTTTGCAGAATGGAGGATTCCTTCTACTGCATTATTTATATTTTCAAGCCATCTCTTCATCTGTTAGTCAATCTCTTTTGTAGTTGTGAGCAAAGACCTTGTATCATTTGTTCTTCCCAATAGGTAACGCCTGCCCTTGATAACAAGTTGGTGATATTCTGCATTATCTTTCTCTCTTTATCGTTTTTAGGATAATCAAGAAGAGATACTTTAGATTCAATCCTTTTGAGCAAATCATCTATTTTTTCTCTGCTTATTGATTTTGGGAAGAAGGATGTTTTTTCATTCGCTTCGCTATTATCTTTCAATAAATCATATCTCCTTAATTCATAGGCAATTATCATGACTGAATGGGCAAGATTTATAGATGGCTGTGTCTTCTCTGCAGGTATATAGATCATCCTATTACACAGGGCTGTCTCTTTGTTTAATAACCCTCTTGATTCAGAGCCAAATAAAAGGGCGACCTTATTCTTTTGTGCAATATGGTAGATCAATTTCGATGAATCCCAAGGACTGAAAAAGAGTCCTCTTTTTTTCCCTACCCTCCTTGATGTGCCAAAAACCTGATTGGTTTCCTTTACTGCCTCTTTTAAATCATCATAGATTAGGGCGTTTTTTAATATATCTTCTGCACCATGTGCAAAGGCATAAGATTCCTCTGAAAGGGCAACTGGTTTGATAAGTGCGAGATTTTTAAATCCCATATTTGCTATTGCCCTTGCAGATGAACCAATATTTCCAGGTTCAGATGGTTCAACAAGGACAAATGTTATGTTATCTTGCCAAGATTTCATAAGGTATTTTCAAAAACATCTTAAAAAATAGAAACCTCACAAAATAGCCATGGCCGCATAAAGTTTTGCAAACTCTCCAGAGGGCAAGGGTTTGCTAAATAAATAGCCTTGAAGTTCATCACAATTTAGGTTTCTTAAAAATTCCATCTGCTCAAGGTGCTCAACGCCTTCAGCTATGACCTTTAGATTTAAATTATGGGCAATGTCAATAATGGTTTTTACAATCATGGCATCCTTATTATCAGTGGTTATATTGTTTACAAAAGCTTTATCTATCTTGAGTTTAGAGATGGGAAGGTTTTTTAGATAATTTAGTGACGAATAGCCTGTGCCAAAATCATCTATTGATATTGTTATTCCTTCATCTTTAAATGTTCTCAATATCTTTACTACATTATTGACATCGTGCATAAATATGCTCTCTGTTAACTCAAGCTCAAGCATGTGTGGGGGGATTTTTGTTTCTCTTAAAACAGTAAAAATAAAATCAGAGAAATTTGGTTGTTTGAAATGTTTGAGAGATATATTGACTGCCAAGCTTACCTGGGGTAATCCTATCGTCTGCAACCCTTGAATTTCTTTTATTGCATTAAAGAGTATTAATTCACTTATAGGTATAATCAAACCTGTCTCTTCTGCAATGGGAATAAATTTCATTGGTGGTATCATACCTTTTTCAGGATGAAGCCATCTTACAAGGGCTTCAACCCCAACAATATTGCCATTTTTCATAGATATTTGTGGTTGAAAATGGAGGATAAATTGTTTTTGTTCAATAGCCATTCTTAAGTCATTTTCTATCTTTAATCTTTCAAGGGCATGTTGATTCATAGCATTATTAAAAAACTTGTAATTATTCTTGTCTTGAGATTTGGCATAATTCATTGCTATCTCTGCATTTTTAAAGAGAATCTCAGCATCCTCCCCATCTTCAGGAAATATGCTTATACCAATACTTGCAGTGATATAAGCAGAATTACCTTTTAATTCAAAGGGTGATGAGATAGCTTTAATTATCCTTTCTGCTACAATCTGTGTATTTTCAGGTTTATCAATCTCTGAGAGGATTATTCCATAGTCGTCAGCACTTATTCTTGATATTACATCACTGTTTCTCAAACAGTATTTGATTCTTTCAGAGGCTTCTTTTAACAATATATCTCCTATGTCATAACCGAGGGACTCATTAATTTTTTTGAAATTATCAAGGTCAATAAACAAGAGGGCAATCTTTTTGTTATATCTCTTTGCCTTTAAAATCAATTGGATTAATCTATCCATAAAAAGTGCCCTCTTAGGAAGTCCTGTCACAGGGTCATTATAAGCCATGTTAATTAAAGCCTGTTCTTTTTGCTTGATAGCCTTTTGTCTCTGAAGGTCTGAAACCTCTCTCCCTGTAAAGTGATAACCTGTTAGTGTCCCATCGTTGTCAAAAAGTGCTTTAACATGCCATTGTATCCACTTTATATCATTTTCTGAAGAAGAGTCTTTTAGTAAATGCTCGATGGCAAATATCTGTTGTTCCTTTGACAGGGAAGATAAGCCCTTTTGTATTTGTTCTTTTATCTCCTTATAAGGTAGTAACTGCAAAAATGGCTGTCCAATAATATCTTCATAGGAAAGAGATAAGTGTTGACATAGTGCATCATTTGCAAAAGACACTATAGTATCAGCATGTAAGAGGCAAATAAACTCTGATTGATTATTTATGATAATCTGAAGTTTTTTTAGATTTTTTTTGATATTATGTTCTTTGATAAGAAGTTCAGTAACATCAATGTGTTGAATAGCTACAAGAGGCATATCATGAGCAAGCCTAATCAAGTTAAGAAATGTATATTTATGTTGCTCCTTTTGGCAATCAACAAATTCAATAAGGACATACTTTCTATCCCCCCGTAAGAGGGCTTCAATGTCCTTAATATATTTTTTTTTGTCCTTGCTGTTTTTTAAAATGCCTTCCCAAAAATGTATATAATTTGTTATTTCCTTAGGTTTTTCTTGACAGAGTTCCTTTAAAAAATGATCTAAGGAATCTGAAATAGTAATAATATTACCATCTCTATCTATTAATATGGCATCTTCTGGGGTAATCGGCAAGTTCATAGTAGTTAAATTATCTCTGTACCAATCCCTTCTTTTGTAAATATTTCAAGGAGAAGACAGTGAGGTATTCTGCCATCAATTATGTGGTTTTTCTTTACACCCCTTTCAAGTGCCCTCAAACAAGCCTGCACCTTTGGTAGCATGCCACCTGAAATAATACCATCATTGATTAGCTCAAGTATATCATTTTTTGTAAGCGTTGAAAGTATCCTACCTTCACTGTCCTTGATTCCAGCTACATCTGTTAGAAGTATTAACTTTTCTGCCTTAAGCGCTGATGCAAGGGCTGAGGCGACATAATCTGCATTGATGTTATAAGACTCTCCTTTTGAACCCACACCTATTGGCGATATAACAGGTATAAAACCGTCTCTTTCGAGACAACTTATAATATCTGGTTTTATTTCATCTACTTCACCTACAAGTCCAATATCAATAATCTCATCATCTCCAGTTTTTACCTTTTTCTTTAAAACCTTCTTTTTTGCCTTTATTAGCCCTCCATCTTTGCCCGATAACCCTACTGCCTTTCCACTGTATTTGTTAATAAGTGAGACAATCTCCTTGTTTATTAACCCTCCAAGGACCATTTCTACTATATCCATTGTTTCTTTGTCAGTTACCCTTTGTCCTTGAATAAATGTAGGCTCTTTACCCATTCTTTTCATGGTCTCACTGATCTTTGGTCCACCACCATGAACAATAACAGTCTTGATGCCTATGAAATTAAAAAGTGCCACATCTTGGGCAAAGGAGTTTTTTAAGGAATCATCTGTTTGAGCAGAACCTCCATATTTAATAACAAAGGTCTTACCATAAAAACTCCTAATAAAAGGTAGCGATTCAATAAGTATTTCTGCCTTTTTTATAAGTGATTCATCTGTCATTGCTATCTCCATATTTTAACCTTAAAATAGCGCTTAGGAAGGGCTGTTTCAGGATTTTTATAATCGACAGATTTTTATTTAATTTTGCTTTATTCATTATAATGCAATGCCTTATGACAAAGCCCCCCTAGGAACTTTTTTTTATAAGGTGTCGTATAAAAATTCCACACCAGCCCTTCCTATCTTACTTGCTGATTTTATTAAGCTTTTTAGTTCTATCACCGATTTTGGGTTTTAATAAGGATATTGAAAATTTACAGAACAGTATCTCTCTCTAAATTTTTTAATTTTGCCCATGTAAAAATAGGCTTTCAATATTTGTCCTCAACGCCCAGTTCTTTTATGAGCCAATCCTTAATATTTTTATTAATTGGATACATCATGAAATATTCAAGCCCTTTGTTTTCTTCAATTGCATCGAGTAAAAGTGATTGAGGTATCTCATCTATCTGTGCAAGGGTCTCTGCATAGCCTGCTGCAGTGTGGCGCATTAGAGATAGAACAGGTTTTTCATCAGTGGTATCAATGTAAAATACATAGCCCTTAATATGCTCTTTTTTATCAATACCATCTTTGCTCAATGAAATAACTGGTTTCATCAGGTCTTTTGGCATCAAATCCCATCTGATATTTTCAAGGATGTAAGTCTCAGACTTAATATCACTCAAAGAATAAATATGCATAAACATTATTTGCTACACCTCCAATTGTTTTTAAGGTAATTTTAATGCCTCATTAAATGCTTTCTCGTCAAACCCAACGATTATCTTTGATATTACGATAGTTGGAAAGGTTAGGGCGGGATTGTATTTTTTTATCTCTTTAGTAACAAGCCATTGCTCTGAATCTTCAAGTTTATCAACCTCAATGTATTCATAAAATAAAGATTTACTATCAAAAAACTCCTTTGTCCTTTTACAAGCAGGACAACTACTTAAAGAATAAAAAATAATCTTCTGTTCCATTTTTCAAATCTCCTGAATTAAGCAGTTCCAAAATTTCCTTGCCCTATTGTCTGTTTGTAATACTCCGCCGAAGTATGTCCCACATCTTCCAGCATCTCATTAATTGCCTTGTAAATTGAAGTTATAGGCACTTTAAGAGAATCTGCTACTTCTTCAAGGGATGTGCCCTTTGCAAAGTGCCTTTCCGCAATAACTATCTTTAATGCATCATCATAAATAAATGATTTCAGTTCTTCATTATTAATCTTAACACTAATAAAGGCTTCCTCAAGGCTCTTGCCAGCTTTTAATAATTCTCTTACCTTGTCCATAGTCTCCATATAAACCTTGTCTTCCTCTTCAGAATAATTTTTATACTTTACATCAGCCAAAGTAATACCTCCTTTTTATCTTTTTCTTTGATTAGACTCAACATTATGAATGAATTCAGCACCCATAAGCAATATACAAGATGAATAGTAAATCCATATAAGGAAAATTACAAAGGCAGTCAAAGGTCCATAGATTGAGCCAAATTGTAATAATTTTGTCACATAGATTGTAAAGAGATGCTTTGCAAGTTCCATAAATATAGTACTTATAAGTGCACCAAACATTGCATGGGTAATTTTTATTTTTTTATTGGGGAGTATTATGTAAAGAGCAAACAGGGTCAAAAATACCATAAAAAACGGGACTATATAGCCAAGTATAAAACCTGCAATAATACCTACATCAAGGCTTGGGAAAAACCTTTTTATCTCCCATGCACCAGAAACTACATAGGTTGAGCCAAAAGACAACAAAACTATTGCAATAGTAATAGTAACGATAACTACTGATAAGAGCATAGATAGTAAGAAATGTCTTGAATGTTTGACCTTGAATATCTTATCCATGGAGTATTCAATGGAGGATACCAATTCGTATGACAAAAAGGCATATAGCACAAGGGTAATATTTCCAATTTTTTTATAGGTAATGAGTTTTGTGAGACCATCTGAAATCTGATGGGTAACAGAAGGAAACATATCAGAGAGCCTTTTGGCAAAAAAGGCAAAAAAGTCAGGTCGTTCTCCCAAAAAATAACCAAAAATTGCCACGAGCATAAGACAATATGGAACAAGGGCAAGGATAAAAAAGAAGGATATAGCGGCAGCAAGCATATGTCCACTGTCTTTAAAGAAATCTGTAAAACTCTTTACGAGCACCTTCAGGATGTTAAAAGATTTCATGGACTAATTAAAGGACTTTAGAAAGATAGTATCTTTTCATTATAATTTTATAGCTTAAAAGCATATATTATTTTAACAATGACAGCAACCATAAACCAAACTATTTTTACAATTATTTTTATGAGTCTTTTTTTTCTGACAACGCCTGCCTTTTCTCTTTGTAATCTGTCAAATCTTACAGAGGCAATAAGTAATTCAAAAAAAGCCATCAAGGTTAATAGAAATGACATGAAGGCCCATGCCTGTCTTGTTATAGCCTATGAAATATCAGGTAATTCTTATATGGCATTTAAAGTATTGAGGGATATTGAAGATAAGATGTCAAAGGAATGTATAGACGAGTTACACAATTATCTCTGGGACATATCTCCTGAATTGCTCGCAAAAAAAGAATTTACCGACAGATACACCCTTTCAGGCGGTGACTGCATGATAAAAAATACCTCCATGATAGATGGATATGGTTACTTATTAATTGGTGATTTTTTAAATCCATCTAATAATACCATCTCCAGACACCTTGCATCTTTTAAGTGTAATAAGGACTTTTCCAAGTGTAAATCCTCTAACCTTGTCTGCCCTGAATGTGTGATTGTAAAACCAGAATTGGTTATTAAGGTAATTGACTATAAAATAGTAGATTTGTTTACAATTAACCACTCGCCGATGGAGAAAAATCTTAGATATATTAAAAAAATACTTCAGATGCAGAGAGAGATTTATGCTCGTTGAGCTAAATATTAAAAACTTTACCATTATCAAAAATCTCAATATCTCTTTTAAAGAGGGACTTAACCTCCTTACAGGTGAAACTGGTGCAGGCAAATCCATCATAGTTGATGCACTTAGTATGTTAATTACCACAAGGGCATCTGCTGAATTTATAAGTAGTGGTGCCCAAGAGGCACACATTGAGGCGGTCTTTACAGTCTTTAATAACATAGATTTGCCTTTGCTCAATGAGTTATCTATCAACTATGAAGATACCCTCATATTAAGGAGGGTAATATCATCACAAGGCAGAAGCAGGGCTTACATCAACGATACATCTGTTAGTATTCAAACATTGATAAAAGTAGGTAGTCAGTTCATTGTTATCCATGGGCAACATGACTTTCAAAGTCTTTTAAAACGAGAGGTCCATTTAGAGATACTTGACAGATTTTCTCAACTGCAAGGAGAGTGCAAGCTTTTAAGGGAACTTTATGAAAAATCAAAGAGGCTCAGGTCTGAATATGATGAGATTTTAAATAACATCCGTGAAAGGGCAAAGAGAGAAGAGTTTTTGCTTTATCAGATAAATGAGATTGATGAGGCAAGATTAAAGGTTGGAGAGATGGAAGAACTTACTGAGGAATTTAACATGCTATCAAATATCAGCAGACTTCGTGACTTATCTGAAGATGCCTATTATCAGCTTTACAGTGCTGATAACTCTGCCACAGAGAGGCTAAAAAAGGCTCATAACTCTATTCTTTCATTATTAGATGTAGATAAAGGCCTTTCTGAGGCAGGTGAGGCATTAAAGACGGCGATAGCCTATGTAGATGACTGCGCATCAATCATAAGGGCAAAAAAGGATAGTTATGAGGCAAATCCTAATAGACTTGAGATGATAGCAGATAGGCTTGACCTTATCAAGAGATTATCAAAAAAATATGGTGATACCATTCAGGAGATTTTAAATTATCGTAAGGTGATTGAAGGTGAATTACAAAACCTCATTGATTCTAAGGACAGGCAGAGGGAGATTGAAGAGGAACTTTTTTTGACAGAAAAGGGACTTAAAATACAGGCAGATAAGATAAGCCATTTGAGAAAATTAGAGGCCAAAAAATTGCAAGAGAAGATTTCCCAAGAACTAACAGGGCTTGGTTTTAAAGAGGCTTTATTTGAAATAAATATTCAACCCAAAGCAGAGATAACCTCAACAGGTTTAGATGAGGTGGAGTTTCTATTTAGTGCAAATCCTGGTGAACCGATTAAGCCTTTGATAAAAGTTGCATCTGGTGGTGAGTTGTCAAGGATAATGCTCGCCCTTAGGAGTGTATCTTTTGATAGTCTTGACAAGGGGAAGGAGACCTTAATATTTGATGAGGTTGATGCAGGTATAGGTGGTCAGACAGCCTTACAGGTTGGAAAGAGGCTCAAGGGAATATCAAGACAGTATCAGACCCTTTGTATCACCCATTTGCCTCAAATAGCATCCCTTGCAGATAATCACCTCATGATAGAAAAGATTACCTCAGATGAATCTGTTGAAATTACCGTAAGAGAATTGAATCAAAATGATAGAAAGATGGAGATAGCAAGGATGCTTAGTGGGACAATTACGGTGAGTTCTCTGAAACACGCAGAGGAGTTAATCAAGGAAGCCCCATGTCAGAGTAGCCTTTGTTGACTTCAAGGGTGGTCTTAAAATCAGTGATAAAACTGAGAACTTAACAAAATCAAGTAGGAAGGGTTGGTGAGGAATTTTTATACGACACCTTATAAAAGAAATCTTGAGAAATTTTAACATAATGCCCCAAAAATAGCGATAGAACTAAAAAGCTTAGTAAAATCAGCAAGTAAGATAGGAAGGGCTGGTGAAGGATTTTTATACGACACCTTATAAAAAAAGTTCCTAGGG